>PXPT01000171.1 GCA_003021505.1 Cyanobacteria bacterium QS_4_48_99
GGTCAGACCAGCCAGGGGGCGCAAATCCTCTGTGATGGCAAATGCTGTTGAAGCTGGAAGCCAACACCATAATCAAAGATTATGGTGTTGGTAGTTCACTGTAGCGCAGTTTCTTTCTTGGTTAGGTGGGGAGCCTTACATTGACGACGTTTTGCACAGAGAAATCGCTAAACACAAGGTAAGGACAACGGGTTATTTTTATCGCTTTGGCAGGAGAGGAGATTGTCGGCACGGTGCAATTTGTGCCGGAGAAGGAGGATCGGGATCTGGCGGATGGGAAATCCACTGCTTATTTGCAAGCGCTAGAGGTTTGCCCTAAGCACAGGCAACAAGGAATCGGTGCTCGTCTTATCAAGGTTGTTGAATCTAAGGCGCTCAAGCAAGGTTTTGAGCACTTAAGCGTAAGCGTGGAGCCAGACAACCAAGCTGTACTCAACCTCTATCAAAAAATAGGATTGATCAATTCAAGCGCTCTACATACACATGGCAAGGAAGAGAACACCCTTGCTCCTCTGCTCCTCCACTTGCTCCAAAAAAGGGGGCATCAAAACTGAATTCAGCAGGATTACCCAGCGCTAGGGGGCCAACTTGTAAATAGGAAAACGATGATCGTAGCGATCGCTAACGCCCCTTGAATCAAATTCCCAATTAGGGAACTCACCACTACCGCAATTCCAGCTTTTAAGGAGAATCTCGCTCTAGAACCCAATTCTAAATTGCGTCGATACAAAAACTCGCCTAGAAACGCTCCCATCAAGGGACCAATCAAAATTCCCAGTAGGGGTCCCCCAATGGGCAAGGCAGGCAATAAACCGAAAATTCCGGCTAGCAAGCCGATGATTGCACCCATCTGTCCCCAAGAGCTAGCACCAACTCGTTTTGCTCCCAAGTAGGTAGCGAGGAAATCGATCCCTATCCCCAGTAGTAAAACTATGGTAGCAGTTACTAAAGCCCAGCTTACTGCACTCCAGCCTTGAACTATTCCCCAGATGATAATCGCCGCTACAATTAAGCCTGTCCCAGGAATTCCCGGAATGAAAGTGCACAAGGCACCAGCAAGCATCACAATCAGTAGCAGCCAGTAGAGAATGGTTAGGGACATATTTAAATCTCAGCAGAGGCAACTTCTTCAGGATAGCGGCTCAAGGTGTCTGCCAACTTATCAGCAATTCCTGCAATCCAATTTTCGTCTTGTTTGGTGTAACTGCGAGGGGCATTGGCTCCTAGAATCAATACTCCCTTGTCGCCTAGCGGTTGAGCGATCACGCCTTGGGTATTCTCTGGCAGGTAGTTAAACTCCACCCGCCCTGGATAAACGCTCAATTTAACTAAGTAAACGGGCTTTTGTTTGTCGAGTACGCGCTGAACGATCGCGCCTGGCTTCAATTCCCGATGGGAACCTAAAATCCCTCGCCGCACCAACACTTTACCTTGATAGTAAACCACTAGCGAGCGCGTTGCCGTATTGGTCAACAACAGATGGGATGCCCAAGCCAACTCCCGCTTCACTGCCTCTGGCAACTCCTCTGCCAACTCAAAGCCCTCTTCTCCAATCAGGTTAACAGCCTCCGGCGATCGCGGCTGCACCCGCTGCCAAATTAACCCTGTTAAAACCAACAGGGCAGAGATAATCACCCCCAAAGCATCAGAACGCGCCTGAGAATCTGTCAGCGTAGCAGTAGTCAAGCGATTAACCATGAGTAGCCCCCCTGCTAAACCCCCAGCATACAGGGGCAGAAGTCGCAATACTCGATTGGGATCTGATTTTGTCATACTGACTGAATTGCAAATTGTAAATTATGAATTCTGAATCAGGTTGCTGGTAGGAGCTTCAAGATTTACTAATAAACCCTTTTGATCACTGCTCACCCCTCACTTTCCCATTAGTCATCTCCTGCCTCATAAACGCGCTGGAACATATAGCCTGTCCCTCGCGCTGTTAGGATAAGCTCAGGATTGCTGGGGTCATCTTCTAGTTTGGATCTCAGCCGAGAAATGTGAACATCCACCACGCGAGTATCCACGTGGCGTTCTGGCGTATAGCCCCACACTTCTTGCAAGATTTCCGCACGGGAAAATGCTTCCCCAGAACGGCTCACCATTAGCTCTAGAAGACTGAACTCCATGCCAGTCAGGCGGATGCGCTCATCCCCTTTGTAGACTTGCCGCCGATTGGTGTCAATTGTTATTGACCCCACCTGAATTACCCCAGAACTAGGAATTCCAGGAGCGCCCTCCTTATCTATGCGCCGCAACACCGAGCGAATTCTCGCTTCCAACTCTTTGGGAGAAAAAGGCTTGACAACGTAGTCATCGGCTCCCAACTCCAAGCCTGTAATTCTGTCGGCAACATCGCCCAAGGCAGTTAGCATAATAATGGGGATTTCCGATTCCTTACGCAACTCCTGGCAAACGCCATAGCCATCAAGCTTCGGCATCATTACATCCAACACAACTAGGTCAGGCTCGTTGTGATTAAACGTTTCAAGAGCTTCTTCTCCATCAGCAGCCGTGACGACATCATAGCCAATCATGGAAAGACGGGTTTCTAAAATTCGGCGAATACTTGCTTCATCATCGACCACGAGGATTTTTTCTTTATGAGTATCCAAATGACTCAACACTCCTTACTTATAGGGAATTGCTGATCTTGAAGTTTTTAGTAGCTTCTCTTACCAGAATATCCCGTTAGAACCTATCCCTTTTCCGAGATGGGAAATTCCTAAGCATTATTTTATTTTTGAAAATTGTTAAGTGTCTTAAAGCTTTTCAAACATTAATTGAATCTTTCTAGATTTTAAAAAAAATTAACAAAACCTTAAAAATGCCCAAATCTAAAACAATTTATGTTTGTAGCGCATGTGGGGCAGACCATCCCCAATGGTATGGTAAATGTCCGAGCTGCGGAACCTACGGTACCCTCGAAGAGGAAGTGATCACTCAAGCTGCTCCGAGCAGCCGAGGCGGGTGGCAATCAGTTAAGCAACAGAACGGACGCTCAGGCGAAAAAGCGCAGCCGCGAGTGTCTTTGCGCTTCTCGGAAATTCATAACGACGTTAAGGCACGGTTTGACTCGGGTTATGGGGAACTTGACCGCGTTCTGGGTGGTGGCATTGTCCCTGGTTCCTTGGTGCTGATTGGCGGCGATCCCGGAATTGGCAAATCCACCCTGCTACTTCAGGTGGCGAACCAAGTTGCTCAGCAGCAGCGCAACCTCTACGTCTGTGCCGAAGAGTCTGGACAGCAGATCAAGTTGCGTGCCTATCGCCTCGGGGTGGGTATTTCCTCGATGAGCGACTCGAACGGTAAAGCTCAAACTGACGACGCTTCCTCTGAGAGCAGCCAGGATCCCAGCGCTAGCAATCTCTATGTGCTGCCAGAAACAGACTTGGAAGAGGTTCTGCGAGAATTGGAATCTCTGAAGCCAAAAGTGGCAATTGTTGATAGTATTCAGACCCTTTACTTTGCTTCGCTTGCTTCAGCTCCAGGTTCGGTGGCACAGGTACGGGAGTGCACTTCAGCACTAATGCAGGTGGCAAAGCGCGAAGAAATTACGTTATTGATTGTCGGGCACGTTACCAAGGAAGGAGCGATCGCAGGACCGAGGGTATTAGAACATCTCGTCGATACGGTATTATATTTTGAAGGTGATCGCTATGCCTCCCATCGGCTGCTGCGCTCTGTCAAAAACCGCTTCGGTGCTACCCACGAAATTGGCATCTTTGAAATGGTGGATCGGGGCTTGCAGGAAGTGGAAAATCCCTCGGAGTTATTTCTGGGCAACCCAGATGAACTAGTTCCTGGCACAGCTACTGTCGTTGCTTGCGAGGGGACTCGTCCCCTGGTTGTGGAACTGCAAGCATTAGTCAGTCCCACTAGCTACAGTTCTCCCCGCCGTTCCACCACAGGTGTCGATTACAACCGCTTACAGCAAATCCTGGCAGTTTTGGAAAAACGAGTCGGAATTCCCTTCTCGAAACTTGATGCTTATGTTGCCACAGCAGGGGGATTAGGGGTGGAAGAACCCGCAGCTGACCTAGGTATTGCCATTGCTGTAGTTGCCAGTTTCCGAGATCGCCTGGTTAACTCTCGCACCGTTCTCATTGGCGAAGTGGGCTTAGGCGGACAGGTGCGATTAGTCTCGCAAATGGAATTGCGCCTCAAAGAAGCTGCCAAGCTGGGCTTCAAGCGCGCCATTGTTCCCAAAGGGCAAAGCTTACCCGATTTGGGAATCGAAATCACTCCCGTCTCTAAAGTCATTGACGCGATCGTTGCCGCTATTCCCCCACAAACCCAAGCCGGGACTGCGCCGGAGGGGGAAGAGGAGGAAGAATCTGATTGGGAAAACTAATTTGCCTGTTGAGGCGGCAGGGGAGCAGGGGGGAGAAGTGAAGGTGTGAGAGCGTGAGGGCGGAGAACAAGGGACAAGGGGAGCAGGGAAAGCTGGAAAAGCTGGGGAAGCTGGGGAAGCAGTGAGCACGTGAGAGCCTTCCAGAGTTGGAAATAGGAAGAAATTTTTCGAGCAAACAAGCCCATTTACCTCCTCACCCCTCACTCCTCACTCCTCACTCCTCACTGAGATAACCTTCAACCCGCAATCCCATCCACAAACGCCCGATGCTCGGTAGTCTGCAACGTTTCCTGTAACCCAGCCAAAACATTTTGCAAATCTCCTTCTAGTAGGGCATCCACTCGCAGAGACAATCCCGGAAACACTTCGCTACAAACTATTCCTGCTGCATCCGGTTCGAGTCGAACATATTTCCCTTCCCTCAGCCGGAACCAATCTAGGCGCCGCTCGTTAACCTGCCACACTAGATACTCCTGCACTCCGTTGCGACGATACACCCTTAATTTGTCATGCAAATCATACGATGCACTACTCGCAGTAATTTCCACAATTAATTCTGGTTCGCCCTCAATGTAGTCATCTTCACTAACCCGAGATTGACCTCCTACTGCTGGCTCTATACGCAATAAGGCATCCGGCTGTGGCTCATTATCTAAATCCAGGCGAACCGTAGCATTGTCGGAAATATCAACGCCGGGCGTGGCAGCACAATAGGCAACTAACCAACCCATCACATAGGCGTGTGGCGATCCATGACTTTTGTGTCGCAAAGGTGACGGCACGTAAACGACTCCTTCAATTAATTCCGCTTTCTTAAGCCGAGGCATGGCATCATAACGCCGCTCAAACTCCTGCCGCGTCAAGCGATCGCCATTCTCCAGCTCTAGCAAAACTGATTCTTGTACCATTGTTCCCTCAGCCCCCTTTGCGCCTGGTGCGGTTTTTTCAATCCTTACTCAGCATTCAAAAACTCCCAATAAGAATTACTCAACTCCTTCACCGCCAACTCATAGAACTGCTTCCCATGTTCAGGCATTGCCAAAGCAGGATTTGACCCCATGCGTCCATCGGGGTAATGGCGGCGGAAATCCGCAGCACTGTAAATGGGATGTCCAGAAGCAACTTTTTCCGACAGCGGCGCTTGCTTAATCGAGTCAGGATAAACATACTGCGTCAGTGCTACCTCACTCGCAGTGGCGTGAGAACCTTCCTGATCGCCGTATAATTCCTTTGCCAGGTTGTAAACCTCTCGACACATAAACCAGTTCCCCACCTTGCATCGCACCTGCGAGGCATGGGACAAATTTAAATCGGCTAGGTGGGCATAAGTTTGAGGAAAAGCCGCCTTTAGCGTGGCAATGTTACCGCCGTGACCATTAATAAAAAAGAACCGTTCAAATCCAGCTCTCGCTAAACTAGAAATGTATTCGGTAATGACCTGAATCATGGTGCTAGGGCGAAGGCTAATTGTGCCAGTAAAGGCAGTGTGGTGGAGTGCCATGCCCACATTAATGGTAGGAGCCACCAAGCTATTTGTTGCCTCACCTACGCCTTGGGCGATCGCTTCAGCACAGATAGCGTCAGTGCCAATTAATCCAGTCGGTCCATGTTGCTCAGTCGAACCAATCGGGAAAATGATGCCCTGGGATTGTTCTAGATAGGTTTCCACTTCTTGCCAGGTACTTAAATGTAGCAACATAGTAATAAAGGTTTGGTATTTCTACGTGTATGCTAAGCGATCGCCTACTTTTTCCCTATCATTCTTCCCAAATTATCTCCGATTAAGGAGGCATTTTGTTGTATATGTGGGCTTAGAAGATGCAACATGAGTTCAGAAGTTTATGCAGTCTCTTGACATACCACAGAGTTCCTCTAACCCGGAAGTAGTCCATTCAGCACGTGTTCTGGTGATCGAAGATGAAGAATTAATTCGGGAAATGGTGGTTGTATCTCTCCAAGAGGAAGGATACGAAGTCACCACCGCTACTGACGGACGCACCGCTTCCCACCTTCTGCAAAGTGGCGAACCCACAACCAAGGAGTTTCCCTTTGACCTGATTGTCTTAGATTTAATGCTACCTCGGGTCAATGGCTTGGATATCTGTCGCTGGCTGCGCTACCAGGGCAGTATTGTCCCCATTCTGATTCTCTCTGCCAAGGTGACCGAAACAGACCGGGTTCTCGGTTTAGAAGTTGGGGCAGATGACTACATCACTAAGCCTTTCAGCATGCCGGAATTTATTGCTCGCTGTCGGGCACTACTCCGCCGCCAACGCAATTATGCTTCCCCCCAAGCGCCCACGAAGCAATTTCGGGATGTCATGCTCTTTCCCCAAGAGTGCCGCGTAACCGTTCGCGGTAAAGATATTACTCTCTCTCCGAAAGAGTTCCGCTTACTGGAGTTGTTTATCGGTTCTCCGCGTCGGGTTTGGTCGCGGGAGCACTTAATTGAGCAGGTGTGGGGACCAGATTTCCTAGGAGACACCAAAACAGTCGACGTTCATATTCGCTGGTTGCGGGAAAAATTAGAACCCGATCCGGCTCAGCCAGAATATATTGTCACAGTGCGTGGCTTTGGTTATCGCTTGGGATAATTCGTCATTTGTCCCTAGTCATTGGTAAACAATAGGGGAAGTAAGGACCAAGGATAACACAGCGATGATTTTTTTGGCGTTTTTTCTGGGGCTGATTATTGGAATTGGCTTTTGGTACCTCAGACAGCGCGCTTTTAACCAACAGTTGCGGAAAACGTTGAAGTCCTTGCCCAACCGTGCTGACGAGGAATCCTCTTTGCCCACGGCGGCTCGCTTACGCCAGAAAATGACTCGCCTCCATCAGCAGTGCCAGCAATTAGAGGGAGAACTGCAAACCCAGCAACAGTTACTTGACAATGCGCCCATTGGCTACCTGCAAGTCGATGAAGAAAACCGACTTATTTGGTGCAATTGGCAAGCACGGCAGCTATTAAAAATTCATCGTTGGCAGCCTGGACAAGTTCGCTTACTACTGGAGTTAGTGCGCTCCTTTGAACTTGACCAGCTCATTGAGCAAACCCGCGCTTCTCAACACTCCCAAACCCAAGAGTGGGTTTTTCATACCACCGAGGTTCCTACCGAAAGTCAAAACCAGCGCTTGTCGCCTCGCGGACATGCTGCCCAATCTCTCACTTTGAAGGGGTCTAGCTGTCCCCTACCCCAAGGACAAGTCGGGGTGTTTCTGGAAAACCAGCAACCCTTAGTGGAACTCTCCCAGTCCTGCGATCGCGCTTTTTCTGATCTTACCCACGAACTGAGAACACCACTAACCTCGATTCGTCTGGTTGCAGAAGCTTTACAAGGGCGTCTCCAACCGCCCGAGAGCCGTTGGGTAAAGCAAATGCTGCAAGAATCCCATCGCCTTATTCACCTGGTTGAAGACTGGCTAGAGATCTCACGGTTAGAAAAAAATTCCTCCCAGCATCTTAACTTGCAGTCGCTCAATCTTCGGGAACTAATCATTTCTGCCTGGGAAACGCTTCAACCAGTAGCGAAACAGAAAGAAATCAGTCTTGCCTATTCTGGTGTTCGCTCCCTGAGGCTCCAAGCCGACGAATCCCGTCTTACGCAAGTTTTTCTTAACCTCTTCGACAACGCGATTAAGCATAGCCCCCCCCAAGCAGAGGTGCTAGTGGAAGCCCATGCGCCTGAAAATGAAGATAGGGTTCACATTAATATCATCGATTCCGGCGAGGGGTTCTCGGAAGCAGATTTAGGGCACGTGTTTGACCGACTGTACCGAGGAGACGCTTCGCGGCAGCAGTCCCCCAGGGATTCTGAGGCGCTAGAAGCATTGCCTGCCCACTCGGGTAGCGGTCTTGGTCTTTCGATTGTACAACAAATTCTCCGCGCTCACGGTGGCGCGATCGCTGCCCAAAATCATTCCGAAACTGGGGGAGCCTGGTTACAAATCGCACTGCCCATCGCTTCGTTCCAAGCAGAGGATCAGGGGAGCCAGGAAAACACGGATACGCGGGGACGCGGGGACGCGGGGACGCAGTAATACTCCTCACTCTGTCTCCTTTCTCCTAAACTCTTTTGTCGCAATTTAGTTGGGCTTGCTATTACTGTAGTTAGGAGATTTTCTCATTCCTCACTAACTAGCAGCTTGTGAATTGGTCAACTCAGAAGAACTACCCAGAACAAACCCACTTCGAGCAGTGCCTCAGACGATTAGAACAGGACGTTCTGCGCATGGGAGCTTTAGTGGAGCAAGCCCTTCGCCTGAGCCACGCAGCGCTATTTTCACACGATCTAGAAGCTGCCAAGGAAATTAGCTCCCTCGATAAGCGTATTGACCAATACTATCGTCAAATTGAACTCGATTGCGTTGCACTAATGACTTTGGAAGCACCAGTTTCCTCGGATTTGCGCCTTCTGAGTGCTTTTATGCAACTCGTGCGAGACTTAGAGCGGATTGGCGACTATGCCGAAGACCTCTCAGAACTAGCGATGAAGCTTTTTCCTTACTCCCCTCATCCTTGTTTGCCCGAAATAGAGGCAATGTCTAATCACACCCAAGTGATGCTGGCAACGAGCCTAGTAGCACTGGCGGATTTGGATGCTAGTGCGGGACAAACCGTAAAGCAAATGGATGACACAGTTGATGAGGCACATGAGAGACTTTATCAAACTCTGGCGAAAGCAAGAAATATTGAGGGGGTAGTCGAGCCGATTCTTTTGCTAGGACTTGTGATTCGCCATCTCGAGAGAATGGCTGACCATGCGACCAACATTGGTCAGAGAGTTTCCTATATTGTTACTGGAGCTCGTTCTTAATCAAAGATTAACCAGTTTTTACCAGAAAATAAACTGGCTATCCTATAATACCGTCCAGAAGGAGCGTAATCGTGGACTGCTTTGGAGTAAAAATCTTCAAGCGGTACGCCTGAAATGTTATTGCCAAAAATAATCCCTTTTGCCTTCTGTTAGAGAAATATGATATTTTTTTAGTATTCGCCGGGTAGGCTAGCCAATAGCTATGCTTGTTTTCCCAAACACGAGGTTAGATGAAGAGAACTTTACTTAAGCTAATCTGTTGGCGATTTTTTCCGATGTTAAATTAGGTGTGAGGATTCAAAACGATGTCAAAACTGCTCTGGAATGTTGTTAAAGTCACTCCAGCCGTTCTGGGTGCTTCTTTATTTGTGTCCAATGGTGCTTTAGGAGCTGAAGACAAGATCAACGCTGCTTTTAGTTCAGACAACTCTAGCTTCAAGCTGACAGATAGCACCCTGAGCCAAGCCGCGCCTGCAAGTGAGTCAGCCCCCTCCGAAACCTTGGAACAAATCCAGCAATACAGCGGCGAGGGGAACAGCAACTCGAACGGCAACTCGATGAACCAGGTAAACAGCGTTTCCGAGTTTAGCGACGTTTATCCCGATGACTGGGCATACGAAGCACTACGTAACCTAGTGGAACGCTACGGCTGTATAGAGGGCTATCCCGATGGCTCTTTCCGAGGCAACCGCGCCCTCACTCGTTATGAATTTGCTGCGGGATTGAATTCTTGCCTACAGCAAATCGAGCGTCTCATTGCCGCCGAGGGGAAAGAAGGAGGGGGTCAGCAGGTCGCCCCCGAGGACTTAGAAACCCTGGAGAGGCTAGTTCAAGAGTTCCAAGCCGAACTCGCTACCCTAGGCACGCGAGTTGATAACATCGAAGCGCGCACCGAAACCCTGGAAGAGAATCAGTTCTCCACAACTACGAAGCTGAATGGGGAAGTGATCTTCGCTCTCAGTGATATCTTTGGCGGCGAGGATGTGGTAACTCCTGATGGCGAGGAAAGCGAAGTTGATGGGAACACCGTCTTCCAAGACCGGGTGCGACTCAACTTCGACACCAGCTTCACTGGCGAAGACCTGCTGCGGACTCGCTTGGAAGCAGAAAACGTCCAGGACTTCGAGAGTCTCAGTGACACTGGCGGCGAAGGCATTACTCGCGAAGGTCAGTTGGGCTTTGATGGGTCTAACGGAAATGATATCGAAATCGATGAATTGTACTATCAGTTTCCCATTGGCAACGCCGCCGAAATCACTGTGGCAGGTGCTGACACCGAGGTAGATGACCTGGTTTCCACCGTTTTAAACCCCGCCCTTGCATCCAGCGGAAATGGTGCTGTCTCTCGCTTTGGACGATTTAACCCCATTTATCGCATAGGCGCGCAAGGTGCTGGTGCTTCATTTACTTTTGGTCCTGAAGCCCCCATCAGTCTCAGTGGGGGTTACTTGGCTGGAGACCCCTCAGACCCTGGCAGAGATAGTGGTGTGGGAAATGGCAGCTATAGTGCTTTTGGTCAGGTGACATTTAAGCCTAGCGAACGCTTTCAGATTGCGGGTACCTACGTTCACTCCTACAGTGAGGGTTTCAATTATAACGCCGGTAGTATCGGTTCTCAGGTAGAAGTGGAAGAGAACGACGGTACTGTTCCGGTTGTCGGCAACTCCTACGGCGTGGAAGCTTCCTTTGGTCTCACCGACAACATTATCCTCAGTGGCTGGGGCGGTTACACCGATGCCATTGTTCTGGGGCGCGGCGATGCTACTGTCTGGAACTATGCTGGAACGCTTGCCATCCAAGACTTTGGCACCGAAGGAAGCACGCTGGCCTTTGTTGTGGGCCAGGAACCCAAACTTACCGAGGCTGAATCAACGCTAGGGTTAGAGGAAGATGAAGATACCGGGCTACACGTCGAGGGTCTCTACAAGTGGCAAGTGACAGACAACATTTCCGTTACGCCTGGTGTAATTTGGCTGACTGCGCCTGGTCACAACGACGATAATGATGATGTATTTGTCGGTACTGTCCGGACAACCTTCTCCTTCTAGGCGATGTTAGGCTGAGTTAGACTTTATCTCGCCAACCACGCACTTGGCACCCGCTTAAATCTCCGAGAATATAGCGGGTGCTTCTCACGTTTACAGCAGGCAAGCATCTCTAGGAAGTAGAGCGTTTCCTCAAAGTAGATAAAAGGCAAGGGTTAAGGGGGAAGGGGAGATTCCCTTTAACATGCACCCCTCTCCCTTTAACATGCACCCCTCTCCCTTTAACATGCACCCCTCTCCCTTTCCCCGATTCCAAGCAAGGTGTACCTTACAGAGTTGCAAAATGCCGTAATGAGTGAGTAATGCAAAGTCCCCCCTAGAATTAGGGACAATAGCGTTGTCTAACTGAGAGATGATAGTAGAGGTTGCAGATTATATTAGGTTCTTGACACTCCCACGGCTGAAGCACGTGGGATTCTTGGATCACTGAGGAGCCAGAGTTTTACGACTTCCAGGTCGGAGCCGAGCCTTTAACCAAGCATCCACCGTGTGTCCCACGGCGGTACAAAAAAAAATATTGAGATTGATCTGTTCTACTTCCTACACTATGTCGCACGGAGCTCAGCATTGTAGATGGCGAGTATACCAATGTTGGCTATCAAGGCGCTTAATGCGCGTGCCACCTATCTTCTAAAAATCTCTGTAAAATTACCCACAAAAAAAAATTCCGCGCGTATCCATGTAGGCGTGCGTCTATTTTGATTATGGGGATTCAATCAGCCTCCTTATAGTCCTCTCTTCCCCTCTATAAGCTCAACTATCCCATTAGCAGCTCCGTAGGAGCGGTGCATTTTAGCCGAAGCGCCCGCTAACATACTCCTGCGTAGCATTCTTTTGCGGATTCTGGAAGATGTTCGGCGTTGTGTCATACTCTACTAAATAGCCAATTTTAACGCCTTTTTCGTTAGCTTCAGCATTGAAGAAGGCGGTTCGGTCTGAGATCCGCGATGCCTCCTGCATATTGTGAGTGACGATTATGATCGTGTATTCCTGCTTGAGTTCTAGCAGCAGCTCTTCAATGCTCATCGTCGAAATCGGGTCAAGGGAGGAGCAAGGCTCATCCATTAAAATAATTTCCGGTTGAATGGCGATCGCCCTCGCCACGCACAAACGTTGCTGCTGTCCACCAGAAAGGGAGAGACCATTACTCTTGAGCTTATTTTTGACTTCCTCCCATAAACCAGTGGCTCGTAAGGAACTTTCTACCAATTCATCCATATCACCTTTGTAGTTGTTTACCCTAGCGCCATAGGCAATATTGTCATAAATCGACTTGGGAAAGGGGTTGGGCTTCTGGAAAACCATGCCAATCCGCCGCCGAACCTCGACCGGATCGATATTTTTCCCGTAGAGGTCTTGATTCTTATAGTAAATCGTGCCATCGAGGTGAAATCCATCAATGAGGTCGTTGAGGCGGTTAAGAGACCGCAGCAATGTACTTTTTCCACAACCGGAGGGACCAATGAAGGCAGTGATGCGATGTTCGGGGATCTTCATGGAAATATCCCGAACCGCTTTATAATCGCCGTAGTAAAGGTTGACATCTTCTGCACTCAGGATGGTTTCTGTTTGACGGTTTTGATTTTCTGGTTTGCTGCGATTTTCGGTTTGAGTATTGTCAAAGGACATGGGATTACTCCATTTCTTTTAGACTTACTAAAGGGGAGCCGGAAATGATGCCCCAGCCCCGGTGAGTGTTACCGACTCTTGGAGGGAAAATTTCCCTTGATCGCCACCATCTTGCTGTTTGGTGGCAGCAGTGTTTTGACTGTTCTGTCCATCACTTGCACCGGGTGAACTGCTACCAGCACTGTTTTGAGCACTCTGCCCGCTATCCCAAGCTGCGAGGCTCGCTGACGGCGCTACTGCCGAAATTGCAGTAGCCACGCGAGTGGATTAACGGAATTGATGTGGTTAGCCCTAAAGGGCGATATTAGCAGTTGGAGATTAAGAGAAAGTTAAGACAAGATTAAGTAAAAACGGGATTTTTAGTCCGGCTCGACTCTCCGCTCACATACGCTCAACCTAGATAGACGTGAGTGGCATCATTCAACTACAATAGAGAGCTGTGACTTTTGGCAGGAAGTGACCGATGAACGCTCAGGAAATTATTAGCTCAATCGAGCAAGAGCAGCTCAAGACCGATTTGCCCGAAATTAGCATTGGCGATACGGTTCGGGTAGGCATGCGCATTCGAGAAGGAGGAAAAGAACGGGTTCAGCCCTACGAAGGAACAGTGATTGCCAAGCGGCATAGTGGCATCAACGAAACGATTACCGTGCGGCGCATTTTCCAAGGAGTGGGCGTCGAGCGCGTATTTTTGATCCATTCTCCTCGGGTTGATAGCATCAAAATAATGCGTCGCGGTAAGGTGCGTAGAGCAAAACTCTATTACCTACGCGGACGGGTCGGTAAAGCCACGCGCATCAAGCGGCGCTTTGAGCGATCGCGTTAGTCTTTACTTGGATCTGGTAGTCTCGCCAGAAAAAGATGCCAGATTGCGTTAGACTCGGTAAGGAGTAAATTTGGCTGGGATGAGCAAACCCTCAAGCTGTGCGCTCTTAGTTCAGTTGGTAGAACGCAGGTCTCCAAAACCTGATGGCGGGGGTTCGAGTCCTCCAGAGCGCGCTCTCACCCGACTCTCGAAAGCTCTACCAAGAAGGGAAGTGATCGCGCTGGTTGACTATGTTAACTTTCGGTAAACTGGCAGTGTAAGTAGCAAATTAGACACAAGCACAAGCCTGCTTAGGTAAGCGGGACGAACTGGCGAGGAAACCAATCGTGACGAAAAAAGACCAGGCGCAAAGAAGCACCTCCGAGGTCAAAGAAACCAGTGGCGGGTTCGCCCCCATCAAGTTTCTCAACGAGACTAAAGAAGAACTGAAGAAAGTCGTTTGGCCTTCTCGGCAACAGTTAATTAGTGAATCTGCTGCCGTAGTTTTGATGGTTAGCCTGGTGACAGCGCTCATTTATTTGTTCGATAAATTTTTCATTTGGATAGCAGAAAGGGTGTTTGGATGAGTTTTGCTGCAGACCAATCCCAAGACCAAAATCAAGCTGAACCCACCGAAAGTAAAGCTCGGTGGTATGCGGTACAAGTTGCTTCTGGCTGCGAAAAACGGGTAAAGGCGAACCTGGAGCAGCGTATCAAAACACTAGATGTAGCAGACCGCATTCATCAAATCCAAATCCCTCAAGCGCCAGTGGTAAAAATCCGTAAAGATGGTACGCGCAAACAGGAGGAGGAAAAAGTTTTCCCTGGCTACGTTCTGCTCCAAATGAAAATGGAGGATGAGGTCTGGCAGGCTGTCAAGAATACCCCCAACGTGATTAACTTCGTCGGGGCAGAACAACAGAGCAGCTACGGACGGAGACGCGGACACGTCAAACCCCTACCGCTTTCTCGCTCAGAAGTCGAACGCATATTTAAACAAACCCAAGAACAAGAGCCTGTTGTTCAGGTAAATATGACTGTGGGAGACAAAATTATTGTTCTCTCAGGACCGTTTAAAGACTTTGAAGGCGAAGTAGTCGAAGTTAGCACTGAACGGAACAAGCTCAAAGCCTTACTCTCGATTTTTGGGCGAGAGACACCGGTAGAATTGGAATTTAATCAGGTAGAGAAACAAAGCTAGCGATGGCAAAGAAAGTCGTAACAGTGATCAAGTTGGCGCTTCCTGCGGGGAAAGCCAACCCAGCTCCCCCAGTGGGACCAGCACTGGGTCAGCACGGTGTCAATATCATGGCGTTCTGTAAAGAATACAACGCTCGCACCGCTGACCAAGCGGGGATGACCATCCCTGTAGAAATTTCGGTTTACGAAGACCGCAGTTTCACCTTTAATCTAAAAACGCCACCCGCATCCGTATTGCTTCTTAAAGCTGCCGGGGCGGAAAAAGGAGCCAGCGAACCCAACAAACAAACTATCGGGGTAATAACGCGCGACCAACTCCGAGAAATTGCTGAAACAAAAATGCCTGACCTCAATACTGGCGGCGTTGAGCAAGCCATGAAAATTGTGGAAGGAACTGCCCAGAATCTGGGGATTAGTGTCAAAGGCTAGCGCATCGCTGCGCTCTGAACTCAAATTGCAAGCAGGAAGGCTGAAGGCAAGAAGCTAAAGGCAAGGGGAATAATGAAAAAATTTTGCATGCGCGCCTCTAGCCACTCGCCTTCCGATGAACCTTTTGCCGTTTGCCATTCGCCCTTCACCTTCTTATATAATCTTAATTTCTAATGCGTGAATTGTTATGGGGAGAGGCACGGCTTCGTTAATCACCCAAGGAGAATCAATATGCCAAAAAGAATCTCGCGTCGCTTACAAGGGTTATTAGAAAAGGTAGAAGACCGCCCTTATGAACCTTCAGAAGCGCTCCAGTTGCTCAAAGAAACAGCAACAGCGAATTTTGAAGAAACAGCGGAAGCTCACCTTCGTCTGGGCATCGACCCCAAGTATACAGACCAACAGCTTCGGACAACGGTTAGCTTTCCAAAAGGAACAGGTCAAACCGTGCGAGTGGCAGTCATTGCTAGAGGCGAAAAAGTGAATGAAGCCATCAATTTGGGGGCGGATGTTGTTGGTTCAGAAGATTTAATCGAGGAAATCCAAAAAGGCAGAATGGATTTTGATTTGGTGATTGCCACCCCCGATATGATGCCCCAAGTTGCCAAACTAGGACGGCTTTTAGGGCCACGAGGGATGATGCCCTCACCGAAGGGGGGAACTGTTACCACCAACTTGGAAGAGGCGATCTCAGATTTTAAGGCAGGTAAGCAAGAATTTCGCTCTGACAGAACTGGCATTGTTCATGTTATGTTTGGGAAGGCATCATTTTCCAATGAAGACTTACTAGCTAACTTAAAGGCATTGCAGGAAACGGTTGACCGCAACCGTCCTTCTGGAGCAAAGGGTCGTTATTGGCGCAGCATTCACGTATCAGCAACGATGGGACCTGCCATTAAAGTAGACACTAATTCCCTACGCGACCTGAAGGCGACAGAAGCAGTTGCCTAGTCCCATCAAAAAAGCTCAAAGCAAAGACACAAGTGAAACTTAATTAGCTAAGACCGAAGACAGCAGGGGTGAATTGCTTAATATCCTGCCGAGGTTGTAGATTAATTCGCGATTCGTGATTAAGAATGTTTGCGGAGCGAGTTAACCTAACCTCGGACATTATCCGAGGTTTTATTTTTGTTACTCGTCTCAAAAATGGGGAGGTGAAATGAGTAGAACACCAGAGCAAAAAAAGGCAGTTGTCAACGACCTCAAGCAAGACTTGAGTGAATCCCAACTTGCTGTGGTGATTGACTATCAAGGGTTGTCCGTGGCAGAAATCGGGGATTTGCGCGGGCGACTGCGGACCACGGGAACCACCTGCAAAGTAGCGAAGAACACGCTGATGGGAATTGCGGTTGACAGTGATCAAAACTGGCAACCCATGCAGGAATTTCTCACTGGACCTTCCGCGTTTCTCTTCGTCAAGGACGGCGATTTAGGTGGCGCGATTAAGGCTTACCAAGACTTCCAAAGAGCGACCAGAAAGACCGCTGTTCGTGGTGGCGTGATGGAAGGACGGGCTTTGAGTCAGTCCGAGGTCAGTGCGATTACAGAGCTGCCCTCGAAAGAAGAACTCATGGCTCGCATCGCTGGAGCGCTCAATGCTAATACGACCAAGTTGGCAGTGGGCATCAATACCGTACCCACCCAATTGGGGATTGGTGTTAGAGAAGTTCCGGCATCTCTGGGACGTGCCCTCAAGGCTAGATCCGAGCAGGAAGACTCTCAGGCTGCATAAGCCCATTTGTTGTTTATTGTTGATTAGGAGCTAATTTATGTCCGCTAAAACTGATGAAATTCTAGAACAGTTGAAGTCCCTATCCCTACTGGAAGCTTCTGAGCTAGTTTCGCAAATCGAAGAGGTATTTGGGGTGGATGCTTCTGCCCCTACTGGCGGTGGCATGATGATGGCAGCACCGGCTGCTGGGGGTGCTCCTGCTGCTGCTGCTGAAGAAGAACAAGAGGAACAAACCGAATTCGATGTGATTCTCGATGAAGTTCCCTCGGATAAGAAGATTGCCGCCCTTAAGGTCGTGCGAACGATTACAGGTCTTGGTTTGAAAGAAGCTAAAGAGATGGTGGAAGAATTACCGAAGCCTCTTAAAGAAGGAGCTTCTAAAGAAGATGCCGAGGATATTCGCAAACAACTCGAAGATTCTGGTGCCAAGGTGAGTGTGAAGTAAGCGTTGTTGAGATTTGAACTTAGGCAGGCTCTCTCAGCCTGCCTTTTTTTGTGCTATGGTCATCAGCAGAATTATCTAGACAATCGGCTAAATTGAAAGTCAATAGTTTGATAAACGCCTTTGGTTTCGGCGACGTTGTTCGAGCGTGGATAACGGTGATAATACAAACAATACCTTTTCAAACAACTCTCTTGGATTATTCGTACAACCGATTGCACCACTACGAATCGAGTCAGCAACGTGTTCAGGATCTTGTGAAGTAGAGTAGATGATAAACGGTGTTTTATCCCCGCTTGACTGAAGCTCGTTAAGTAATCTGTAACCTGCTTTTGGATTAGGTGGTAGCCCCATATCCGAAATAATTGCGTCAAAACTTTGTTGGTTAATTTTATCTAATGCCTCTCCAGTAGATTGAGCCAATACGAAATTAATACCTAGAGCTTCAAGTAATTGCCGTTCGTAGATGTTGTTGTCAGGACAATCATCTACCCAAAGCACTGTTGACTTTTTCAAACGTTCTCTGACTTGCGGCATGAAGGCTTCAGCAACAATATCTGCGGCATCTCTTGCCTCTCTTGCAGCAGCTTCAGGAGTTGCTGCCTCACCAGATCTAGATATAGCGGCTGCTGCCAATCCAGCCGCCGCTCCAGCTTGCTTTCTGTTGAGAGAAACCTCAAAACCAGCCCCTTTTAGGGATAACTCACCTAGACTTGTGATAACTTCTTGTAAATTTTTCCTAAAACGAACCAAGATGAAAATGGTAACTCCTGGCCAGACTAGGACTCTGAGCAACTCGGTGATAGCCCCGAATAATTTAACAATGTCGCTAATGCTCACTTTTGTTGCTCACACACACTTTCACACACGCTAAACTTAATACTCAACTAATCCATCTAAATTCATTGCTCAACTTGGTTTTATAACTCTAAACGAATTAGAGAATTAATTGAAATAGCTTTTCAGAAGTTGTAAATACCTTGTCACTCATTGCTCTAATTGCTTATAGAAGAAGTGATAGCTACTGTTGCCTCGCTTAAAATAGTTTAAAACACATATAGTAGCATGAATTCCGATCAAAAAGACTACAAAAGCGATCGCTCTTTTCTGCCCTCCCTACTGAAAAACTTGCTCCTGGTAACGACAAGCGGCGTTGTCGTGATCATGCTCCTGTTCCTAGTGGGCATTTGGCGGACGGGAAATCGACTGATGGGTGGGGTGGAAGCAATGTTCAACTCGCCATCTCCTTCCCCCAAGGTTGATGTTCCTACTCTTATAGTTCGCCAGATTCGCGGGGCAAGTGAATTGACCACCGCTGTCTTCACAATGGAGGCTGTCGTTCCCACTTCCCAGGATCGAAAAATCGGTCAAGTTGTGGTTGGTACTACGAAACTACTCTACATTGCTCACGGTAAAGTAAGAGCTGGCGTTAATCTGAGTGCCCTAGAAGCTGACGATGTTAAAGTCGCAGACGAGGTTATCCAAATTCGCCTACCACCGCCTAAAATTCTCGACAGCAAGATTGATGTCAATCGCTCCCGAGTATATGACTATGACCAAGGATTTTTAGGCTTGGGACCCGATGTTGCTCCTCAGTTGCAAACTTTAGCCGAGCGAAAAACCCTAGAAAAAATTGTTGAAACAGCCTGCACGAACGGTGTGCTAGAGAGGGCAAACCAACGAGCAAAATTAACTGTCACGGAGCTATTAACCACCGCTGGGTACAAAAACGTTGAGGTAAAAATGACTTCACCCCCGTCCCATGCCTGTCAACCGCAACAAACTACTGCGTTAGTCAATAGTCATTAGTAAACGCTCCTTCGGAGCAGTCATCAGTCATTGGTCATTAGTCATCACTAAACTTTGATACACGTTAGTACTGAGGACTCATGACTTTGGACTAAGGACGCTCTGGGAAGCGACGCAGCGAGTTGAGTATAAAAGTTAACTGCGATAATGGGCGAGTAACTGATAACTCTAGGATTGGACAGCCAAGTTAAGATCTCCCTCACTTATGGTCGATGCACGCTCCGCAGTGCGAGTAATAGGTTAAAGTACATTCTCTTGCCAGCCACTCAGTAGAGGATACATGGAAATCCACTGAGAAGAGGGCAACGCCCCAGGGAGAGATGGGAATCCTCTACCAAGGTTACGGATAGTCCCACTGCCGAAGATAACCAGGACAAGATATTGTGAAGCTAAGAAATTAAAGAAAAGATTAAAGAAAACCAACGCTCACTTCAACTGCCATCATGTTTGAACATTTCACAGACAAAGCCATCAAGGTAATTATGCATGCCCAAGAAGAGGCACGTCGTATGGGACAAAGCCTCGTGGGCAGCGAGCAAATTCTCCTTGGGATTATTGCAGAAGGAACCTCAACTGGGGCAACGGTGTTAAGTGATCGCGGCGTTAAGCTCGAGGATGCACGAGCCGCAGTGGAAAACTTTATTGGTTCTGGTTCGGGCAACGCTCCGGCTAATATTCCCTTCACTCCCAAGGCGAAGCGCATTTTAGAACACTCTTTTCAAGAGGCTCGCAATCTCGGACAAAACTACATTGCTCCAGAACACTTGCTGTTGGCGATCGCCCAAGAAGAAGAAGGGGTTGCCACTAAGGTACTCCAAAAGTTAGGCGTTGATCCCAAGCAAATTCAGCAAGAGTTAAGTGATCGCTCTCAAAGCTCAGGAGAAGAAAAAGAAGCAGCAACAATGGGTGCTAGAGAAGGAGCTTCGCCCTTCGGTTCCAACCAAAGCAAGCAAGCCAACTTAGAAGAGTACGGCACTAATCTCACCAAGCAGGCAGAAGAAGGGAAAATTGATCCCGTGATTGGGCGTGCTCAAGAGATCGAGCGCACTATTCAGATTCTCGGTCGTCGCACCAAGAACAATCCCGTTTTGGTGGGAGAGCCGGGAGTGGGTAAAACAGCGATTGCGGAAGGGCTTGCCCAGCGCATTGTCCAGAAAGATATTCCTGAGTTGCTCCAAGACAAGCAAGTCATTAGCTTAGATATGGGCTTGCTAGTGGCAGGCACTCGCTTCCGAGGCGAATTTGAAGAACGCCTCAAAGGAATTATAAACGAAGTGCAAGAAGCAGGCAATATTATCCTCGTAATCGACGAAATCCATACCCTGGTTGGTGCCGGAGCAATGGAAGGAGGAATGGATGCAGCGAACCTTCTCAAACCCGCTCTAGCACGTGGCGAATTGCAGTGCATCGGAACCACCACCCTCGATGAGTACCGCAAGCACATTGAGCAAGATGCAGCTTTAGAGCGTCGCTTCCAGCCCATCATGGTGGATGAACCCTCTCTAGAAGAAACGATTGAAATTCTCCAGGGCGTGCGAAGCTCCTACGAACAACACCATCGCGTGAACATCTCTGAGATGGCACTAGAAGCGGCGGCTCAACTCTCTGAGCGCTATATTTCCGACCGCTACCTTCCCGATAAGGCGATTGACCTAATCGATGAGGCAGGCTCTCGCAAGCATCTCAAAGACTCTCTAGAGAAAAAAGCCGCAGCAGCCGAAGCAGAGGAAGCCTCTGACGAAGAGGAGGCGCAAGACGCAGCAGCTTCCATCGTAGACGAAGAAGAGATTGCCCAGACAATCTCGTCTTGGACAGGTGTGCCACTCAACAAGCTCACCAAGCCCGAGTCGGAGTTGCTACTGCACCTAGAAGACACACTACACGAACGGCTGATTGGTCAACACGAAGCGGTGAGCGCTGTTTCGCGTGCTATCCGCCGCGCCCGAGTGGGAATGAAAGACCCCAACCGACCGATCGCCAGCTTCATTTTCTCTGGTCCTACCGGGGTAGGGAAAACCGAACTGACCAAGGCATTAGCATCCTATATGTTCGGTTCCGAAGAAGCCATGACTCGCTTGGATATGTCCGAGTACATGGAACCCCACACTACTTCCAAGCTCGTTGGTTCCCCACCGGGATACGTCGGCTATGGTGAAGGGGGTCAGCTCACCGAGGCAATTCGACGGCGACCTTACAGCGTGGTGCTGCTTGACGAAGTGGAAAAAGCTCACCCGGATGTCTTTAACACGCTGCTGCAAATCTTAGAAGACGGTCGCCTGACTGATGCTAAGGGTCGCGTGGTAGACTTCAAGAATACCTTATTGATCATGACCTCCAATATCGGCTCTAAGGCAATTGAAAAAGGTGGCGGCGGACTAGGGTTTGAATTCTCCGAAGAAGCCGAATCCCAGTACAATCGAGTCCACGCACGGGTAATGGAAGAAATCAAAGGATACTTCCGCCCTGAGTTCATCAATCGTCTTGATGAGATCATTGTCTTCCGTCAACTGAACAAAGAAGAAGTGACCTCAATTGCCGATATTCTGCTACGAGAGATCTCCGAGCGGCTGCAGCAAGAGCGAGAGATTACCCTGGAAGTCACCGAGCAGTTTAAAGAGCGCATTGTGGAAGAAGGTTACAGCAGCACTTATGGCGCTAGACCGCTGCGACGTGCCATTATGCGACTCTTAGAAGACAGCCTAGCAGAAGCCATTCTGCACAACCAAGTCAATGCCGGAGATACGGCTGTAGTCGATGTCAATGATGATGGTGAAGTGAAGGTCTTACCTTCTCAACAGCGCCAACCGCAGCTTCAAGCTGTCAGCTAGGCAAACACCAGGATAGGATGAGCCTATCCTAACTAGAACCTAATCCGCCCTCTGTGAATTCGGGGGCGGATATTTTGCTACTCTGGGCAGAAGGAACAGGTATGAGGCATCAGTCGTTTAGTAGTATAGGTTCTGTGAATATGTATGAGGTATTAGTCGTGCCCGGATTTTAGGTTTCCCTAAATGATCCTGACACAAGCGTTCTCCTTCTACCTAGCAACGCTTGGGATGGCAGAGAGCAGAAAAATAAGGGGCGTGGGATTAACTTGTAAGAAGTTGTCATCCCTACTTACCAAATCTCTGTAAACGATAACCAAGGACTAGGAACTAAAAACTAAAGAAAGTTTCATGTTCCAAAAATTCAAACCCCCTCAACAAGACAATCCAGTTCAGATTTGGGCTTCTTTGCGAATCAGGTGGTGGATTGCCATTACTTTTATTGTTGGTTCAGCGTTTTTCACCTTAGGAGCATCTGCGGCTTTGTTTCCTCAGTTTTTTGCCCAAGATAAAACCGCGCTTATTCTCACTGATAGCTTTTATTTTTTAGGTGCAATCCTATTCACCATTGGCATTTATATGCAAATTTTAGAAGCGATTAATGTCAACAGGAAAGAGTTTAGATGGTGGGCTTGGCAACCGCAGCGAATTAGCTTTCTGAGTCCCTTGGTACTTCTAGTGGGTTCTGTTCTGTTCAACGTTGAAACCACTTTTGCGCTCGTAGAGGGATTGGATTGGTTTAAGAAAAACCTCCTGGTTAGTCTACCTAGTTTAGTTGGGGCAGTTTGCTTTGTAATTTCATGCTACATGGACTTTGCACGAGTCTCTCAAAAGCCTTGGGCTTGGAAGCCACGCTACAAAGAATGGTGGGTTCATCTGTTGAACCTGTTCGGCTCAATTGGTTTTTTAGTGGGCGCTTCGTTTGGATTTGAATTTCCTGGCTTATCCGTTCCAGAGGACGCGTTAGTTGTCAAGGCTTTCTATCTTCAGGGGTCAATCTTCTTCTTAATTGCTAGCTATTTAATGTTGCCAGTAATCTTTTCTGAAGAGGAGGTGCGATTAGAAGGTGGTTAGTGGTGCAGATTTAATAAATAGTGAGGAGTCAAAGAGGTGAGGGAGTGAGGGGTGAGAAGTGCAGAAGTGCCCAGGTGCGGAGGTGCAGGGGGGATAAGGTGGAGCGCGTTAGCTTCTCCTCTGCTCCCCAGCTCCTCTGATCCCCTGCTTCCCCGGTTCCCCCTGCTTCCCATGCCCCTCTGCCTTTCTTGAAAGCTAGGGCTTTTCTTGCCCGATTTTTTGATGGTCGATTCCTTCTTGTTGACCATCGGAATCGGCACTGGAGGGAACAGGAATGAAAGGTTGGTGCAGGCGAATCAATTGGGTGAGAGTGCTTTTCAATTGGAGGCGGTCAATGATCGCATCGACAAAGCCGTGCTGTAAGAGGTATTCCGAAGTTTGAAAGCCCTCGGGAATTTTTTGGCGTAGCGTTTGCTCGATGACGCGGCGTCCGGTAAACCCAATCATGGCTTTTGGTTCTGCGAGGACAATTTCTCCGAGCATGGCAAAACTAGCGGTAACGCCCCCAATGGTAGGGTTCGTCAGAACGGGGATGTAGAACAGTTTTGCTTCACGATGGCGCTCTAATGCCCCAGAAACTTTCGCCATTTGCATCAGGCTTAACATCCCTTCCTGCATCCTGGCACCACCCGAGGCACAGATAACGACAACAGGTAAGCACTCCTTGGTGGCGTGTTCAATTAGGCAGGTGAGTTTTTCTCCGACGACAGACCCCATGCTGCCTCCAATAAAGCGAAAGTCCATTACGCCCAAAGCGACAGGAAAGCCATTCATTAAGGCTGTTCCCGTTTGCACCGCCTCCGTCAAGCCAGTTTTTTCTTGAGTCTCTTGGAGGCGATCGCTATAGGATTTGCGATCAGTAAAATTAAGGGGATTGGTGGGGTGTAACTGCTCTCCCATTCCCCGCCAAGTATTCTCATCTACGAGTTGCTCGATCCGCTCATTACTGTTGACACGCATGTGGTGAAAGCATTCGCTACAGACCATGTGATTGGCTCGCAGGTCTTTGGTGTAAGCTAGAGCGCCGCACTCTTCGCATTTACTCCATAAACCGTCTGCTATTTCGCGCTCAGGAGCCTGTTGAGGATTGGGCTGTGATTTTCGCCGATTTGCAAACCAATCAAATAGTGACATGAAAAAATTGCTTATTCGGTCAATTTATGCTTTTTTGCCTATTCTTCTTCCTGGGGACTCAACAAAAGTAGGGCACTCCAGCGATCTTGTGGGTAAACTTGCAAAGCTGCTGGACTTCCTTGCCCCAAATAAGCACTAATTCCGAGATCAAGAACCCGGCTCGGTATTTCGTGAGCTGCAAGTAACTGCTGCATCAAATCAGCTTTCCAGCGGGCACTGGTGGTTTTCAGTGTAATCCAAGACACAGGCTCTATCATATCAATAGATCTGTTGTTTTCATCTGGGTACTATAAGTTGTAGGGCAAGTGGAAAGTTACAGGTTCAGGTTGCAGGTTATCCAAGTGAGGGGTGAGGAGTGATGGGTTGGCTTGTTTGAGAGAAAATCTTATTCCTATTCCCAACTTTCTCACGCTCTCACGCTCTCACGCGCTTACGCGCTCACTGCCTCCCCGGCTTCCCCTGCTTGTCTGAATCCTAAATCGTCGGTTTGGGGATAGCGTTTTAGTTGAGGGGAAAAAATAACTTCAGGTAGGTAGACAGAATTGCCTCGCCGAAGAAAACTGTTAATCCCGCTCCCAGAGCCAAGAATGGACCAAAAGGCATGGGTTGCCGTCGGTTGAGCCAGCCTAGCGCGATCACAGCTCCGCCGATCAAGGCTCCCATCGCACAAGCAAGCAAACTAGCTAGCAGCAAATGCTTCCATCCTAACCAAGCCCCAATCGCGGCTGCTAACTTCGCATCTCCGCCTCCCATTGCTGCCTGTCCAAAGGCAAGCGATCCCACAAAAGCGATGCCATCAAATAACCAAATCCCCAAAGCCGCACCACCAATTCCTACCATGAGTTGAGTGGATACTCCCATCAACTGAGCGGTTTCCTGCCATCCCGCAGTCGCCTGAACCCCTAAACCAACTGCTAAACTGGATTGAGTCAGGGCATTTGGCAAAGTCATTGTCTCCCAATCAATCAAAGACAAAGCCAGTAGCCAGCCTGAAAATGCCCAGTACCCTAGCGTTTGTATGCTAACGCCGAACTGCCAAAATACCAGCAAAAATAGTAACCCACCTACCGATTCCACCAATGGATAGCGAATGGAAATTCGGGTTCGGCAATGCCGACAACGCCCCCGCAACCAAAGCCAACCCAAAATAGGTACATTCTCGCTCTTTCCCAGCTTATGCGAGCAAACCGGACAGCGAGAAGGAGGTCGTAAAATTGACATCCCAGCAGGCAGGCGATAAATGACTACATTCAAAAAGCTGCCAATTGAAGCACCTAGGGCAAAGACAATTAGAGCAGCGATCACAACAATCATTTATAAATTATCATTCATCTTTATTTTTCTGCCTCAAGCTGACTCGAAAACACAAAGCATTCCTGGGGCAGCAGAATGGGGTTGTCGCTAAAAGTGGGCTGACCCCGATGGGTATGGCGGTCAATTACGATGCCAAAGGCTTGGTGGGTGCGCTCTGGATAAACTTCGTAATAGGCACGATAAATTTGTTGAGCAGCTCTTAAAACTGTTGGATCTAGCAATATGGGAATATTATTAAGCTGAGGAGTGGGTTGTCTAGTTGTTGCTGTGATGAGTCAACCATTGAAAAAACCATAATTAATTAGTAATTATTTTATGCCCCTCTCTTGTTCGCTATCAAAAATTTGGTACAACTTCGCCAACAGCTTAACCTTATTTACGAAGAATGCCCAGCAAGTGGCATTGCACAATAATAGAATGGTTAAGACAGCAGAGGAGCGGAGAGGCAGAGGGGCAGGTCAGAAAGACGCGGGGAAATAATATGAAAGCGTAAGGGGAACTGTCCAATTTCAAATCACAACTGGAGTTAAGATTCCAGTTCAGCGAGTTCCAACCAGCGCTCAGTTGCGCTATCAATGCTCTGATTCAAAGTTGCTACCTGTTCGTAGAGTTGTTGCACCTGGCTGTATTTTTCAGGAGGAACGCCCTTAAGTGCTTTCTCGGCTTCAGCTTTCTCATTTTCTAATTGGGTAATCTTGCCTTCGAGTTGGCTCAACTCTTTTCTCTCCCAGTTGGAGAGTCGGCGCGGCTTCTCCTGAGAGGAGGAGTGTTTTTCAGACTTCTTATTAGGGGGGGATTTTGCTTTCGTTTGTTGAGAAGCGGGACTGGTTTGGGATTTTTCGAGTTCTTCTGCTCGCTTATATTCGAGATAGACGGAGTAATTTCCCGGATAGAAGTGCACTTCACCCTCTTCAGAGAAAGCAAAGATTTTGTCTACCGCCCGATCTAGAAAGTAGCGATCATGGGAAACAGCGATCGCGCAGCCGTTGAATTCTTCTAGATATTCTTCCAGCACAGCCAGGGTGCGTACGTCCAAATCATTAGTGGGTTCGTCGAGAATTAGTACGTTCGGGGCACTCATCAGCACACGCAACAGAAACAAGCGGCGCTTTTCTCCTCCGGAAAGTTTGTGGAGCGGTAGGTATTGCTGATTGGGAGGAAACAAGAAACGCTCCAGCATTTGCGAGGCACTGATGAACGTACCATCTGCCGTTTTGACCTGTTCCCCAACTTCTTTAAGGTAATCGATTACACGTTGCTGCTCGTCTTTTGCTTCCAGTAAGTTTTCCGAGTGCTGGTCAAAATAGCCGATGTGAATCGTAGCGCCAATTTCGACGCTGCCGGAATCGGGGGGAATGCGTCCGGTAATAATATCTAAGAGGGTGGACTTACCCACACCGTTGCCGCCAATGATACCGATGCGCTCTTGGGGGCTGAAGGTATAGTTAAAGTCTTTAACTAGGGTGCGATCGCCATACTCCTTAAAGACATGCTCTAACTCGATTACCTTCTTGCCGATGCGACGGCTAGGGGTAGAAATATCGACTTTGCCCTGAGCTTCCTTAAACTCAGTTGCCTGCATTTCCCGGATGCGATCACTTCGAGCTTTCTGTTTGGTTCCACGGGCTTTGGGAGCTTGCTTGAGCCATTCCAATTCCCGACGCAATACCGCCTGATGTTTTTGCTGGGCATTTGCCTCGGCTTGTTCGGCAAGGGCTTTCTTTTCGAGGTAATAGGAATAGTTGCCAGCGTAGGTATAAAGATCGCCTCTGTCGATCTCGATAATCCGGTTTGTGACACGATCCAGAAAGTAGCGATCATGAGTGACTAATAGAATCGCGCCGCGATACTCACTCAAGTAACTCTGCAACCACTCCACAGAAGTAGCATCAAGATGGTTAGTCGGCTCATCCATCAGTAAAACATCCGGCTCGGAGAGTAGGGCAGCAGCAAGGGCGATGCGTTTGCGTTCGCCACCGGATAAACTGCGAATCTGAGCGTTAAGGTTAAAAATTCCCAACTTAGTGAGGATAATTTTGGCATTTGTCTCTAGATCCCAAGCATCACTAGCATCCATCTGCTGGGTAACATTCGATAGACGAGCCAGAATTTGGCTGTTTTCAGGATTTTGAGCCAGTTTACTCGACAGTTCTTCGTATTCCCGGATAATGCGCATCTGCTCGCCACTATCTGCTAAAACCTGCTCTAGCACCGTGCGGCTTTCATCCACTTCCGGTTGCTGAGACAAGTAGACAATCCTGGCTCCAGAGTTAACCGAGAGTTGCCCCCCGTCAATCGGCTCGATTCCGGCAATCATTTTTAACAGCGTCGATTTGCCAGAACCGTTAGTGCCAATTAAGCCGACTTTATCTGTCGCTTCCAAACTAAAACTAGCGTCTCTCAGGATGTCTTTGGTGCCAAAGTCCTTTCGCACCGATTGCAGCGTGAAGATACTCATTAGTTAACAGGTTGAATATTGCAGGTTATGCGAGTTAGGGGTGAGGCAAAGGTGCGGAGAGAGCAAGTGAGGAGTTCCGAGTGAGGGAGTGAGGAGTTAGCTGATTTGATGCAAGGATTCTATCAGTATTTCTAACACTCTCACCCTCTCACGCCCTCACTTCTTTCCCCTCTGCTTCCCCTGCTCCCCCTGCTCTCTAACCAAGTGCCTGAACTACGGCCTCACCCATTCCCCGACAGCCGAGTTGTCTCATTCCTGGTGAGATGATGTCGCCTGTGCGATCACCTTGGTCAAGAACTTGCAGCACTGCTTGCTCAATTCTCTCAGCAGCTTCGGGCTGATCTAAGCCGTAGCGCAGCATCATCGCTGCACTCAGCACTTGGGCTAGGGGATTCGCCAAATCCTGACCGGCAATATTGGGGGCAGAACCGTGAACAGGTTCAAACACGCCGGGACGACTCGATCCTATGCTAGCAGAGGGCAACATCCCAATGCTGCCTGTGAGCATGGCAGCGGCATCAGAGAGAATGTCCCCGAACAGATTTCCTGTAACAATGGTGTCGAATTGCTTGGGCGCTCTCACCAACTGCATGGCGGCATTATCGACATAGAGGTGAGACAGTTCCACATCAGGATACTCCTCGGCGAGTTTCGTAATGCGATCGCGCCACAGTTGAGACACTTCCAACACATTCGCTTTATCCACCGAGCAAAGGAGGGGCGATCCGTCGGGTCGCCCGTACCGACGTTTCTGTGCTGTTTCAAACGCCACTTTGCCAATGCGATCAATTTCGGCTTCAGTGTAAGCCATCGTGTTCACCCCTCGTTGCTCCCCAGTTTCGGTGGCAAAAACTCCTTTGGGTTGCCCGAAATAAACGCCACCAGTAAGTTCTCGCACCACCATAATATCGACCCCCTCGACCACTTCTCGCTTCAGTGAGGAAGCATCAACCAACTGGGGTAAAATTCTCGCAGGTCGCAAATTGGCAAATAAGCCTAATCCTGACCTCAATCCCAACAACCCCGTTTCTGGGCGTTGATGGCGAGGGAGGCTATCCCAAGCGTAGCCCCCAATTGCCGCGAGTAAGACTGCATCACTACTGCGGCACAGCTCTAACGTTGCCTCTGGCAGTGGTTCTCCCGTCTCATCAATTGCCGCCCCGCCCATTAGGGCTTCGAGAAATTCAAAACTAATGTCGAGCTGCTTGCCAACAGCTTTTAAGACATCGACTGCCACAGCCATAATTTCTGGACCAATGCCGTCACCGGGTAAAAGCGTAATGCGGTAGTGCTGGGTCATATTTTTACTCCTTTTGATGGTAAGTAAGAGAAAATCAGGGGTAGGTGGAGCAAGCTATTCCTACTCCTAATCACCCTTGGCTTTTATAGCAATTCTCAGAATTACGAGGTACAGTAGCAGCAGTGAGTAAACCCTCAGTACAGGACCAAAGCTGGAAGAGTGAGCAGAAAAGGGTTTCATGAAATTGCTAGCAACCCTATGGATGAGGTTACTCTAGTGCGCGATACCTTGCGCTCCCATTGGGGATGGCATGGAGGTCGCCTGAGCTTGGTGTCAATGTTGCTGATGCCCTACTAGGGGCCAGAACTGAGTGGGCGTCTGTGGAAAGGCGGAGGGAGTCCCACTATCAACGTCTGCAACGCTTCTTTCGGCAAACATGGATGAAATCGCCACCCTCGGTCGCTTTCCTGAACCTTTGGCAGTTTGGTAAGTGTGTGTTCAACCTCCTGGTGTGGGGTGTGCTAGGGG
>PXPT01000172.1 GCA_003021505.1 Cyanobacteria bacterium QS_4_48_99
TGAGGTCATCCCTTTCTTGGTAGCCGTAAGTCTGTGTTGAGTGTGCCTTGCATTTCCAGGGAACCTCGAAATGGCACACTCGCTTTTTTACGACTCCAGTGGGTTTTAGCAAGGGCATCGCTAAGATTCTGCTGAGTTACTTTGTCTCCCCATAGCGAAAGCCATTTGCCCTTGCGTGTTCCTCCCCCATCTCTCGAACAAACTCACGAAACCGTCGCCAGTCGGTGATTTTATGACCACACCCCTGCTGATGCTGGGTAATGGCTCGGGCTACCCCGGTTTGTTGTTCTCGTTTTAGCCAGAGGTCTAGGGTGTTGCGGCTAATGTTGAACATCTGGCTCACGTCTTTTTTGCGTTCGCCTCGTTTCACTGGCGTGAGCGCCTTTGGACGCATGTCGTAACTGTAGGGGGCTGGCATAGGTGTTTTTTAGCTACTCCGCTACTCCACTCCGATTAGATGTCTTAATGCAGTTTCGTGGTGCTATAAAAATATGACCCGTGGCTCCCAAACAGGGGACAATTACATTTACGGCAGCCACATTTTCTCCCTCTATAACTGGGGAAACGAAGGGAAACACAAAGGACTCATCGGACCCCAAGGGGAGCATTGTCTTAGTTACTATGCCTTTCGGATGGGTGTTCGTGCTTTGCAAGGGGGAGCTCGACTTTTTTGACCCCAACGAGTAATCCTGATTTAACCGCAATTACTACCCAAGATTCTAGTAAGAATGTTTACTTACTTGTTGCCAATAGAGGACAAAAATCCTACACAGTGGATGCCGATTTCTGAATTAATAACAACTGGAACTGGCACAATGTGGAAATTTAGTTCGCAGGTTATGGACGAGGTTGTTGGTAATCCCGTCCTGGATAATGGTCATGTTACTTTTAATGTTTCTGCCCAAGCGGCAAAATTAATTAAGTTTTAAGAAAACAGTTAACCGAAAGGACGCTTTAACTATGTCGATGGAAACTCCTTATAATCATGATTTTTTTGAAGCGCTACAAGAAGGGTCGCGACAGTCAGCAAGGGAAATTATTCCCCTCATTTGGGAGCTTATTCAACCACAGAGTGTTGTTGACGTTGGTGGTGGTGTAGTAAATTGGTTATCTCTTTTTTAAGGAATTTGGTATTCAAAACTGTCTGGGAATAGATGGCGAGTATGTAGATAGAGCACAATTACAAATTTCCCCAACACGAGTTTTTAGCATTAGACCTTAATTTACCTGTAAGACTTGACAAAAGTTTTGATTTAGTGCTGTCTTTAGAAGTAGCAGAACACCTTCCCAGTGAATCTGCCGATATTTTTATATAGCAATTCTCAGAATCACGAGGTACAGTAGCAGCAGTGAGTAAACCAATGACGAACATCGGAGTTAGTTACCTTTGACCTTGCCTCCGTAATCCCATCGACTAAATTTTTATAAGTTCTGGCTTTGACTGTTTAAAAGATTGCTTTGAGTTTCGACCAAAAATTTTCCCTCGGGGAAAACTCAGGAGAATAGGGAGGTAAATAGATTAATCTTGCCCAGGCTGGTTCGAGAGATTTTCTCACCATTTCTCCTTGGTGAAACTTAGAGTTCCGTAAATCTTCCTAGAAGCCACCACTTCCTGGACAGAGCAAGCACTGATTAATGAGAAGTTTTTTCCTCTTTTTTGTGGCTTTTTCCGGAACCTCTTTCTCTTCTTAAACCTAGGGGATCTAGTCTAAGCATTGCTAAGTTTACTCCCGATTCATCCACAAAAATTCAATCTTTGGTGGGGACCTCTCGGATGGGCGACCAAAATTCGACTCGCTGGTGTTGGACTCTTTCGTTTTCTTTTTCTGAGGCGTAGAACGTTTTTTTTTGACGCTGTAGTTTCATCTCTAAGTTATTCTTGCCATGGTAGCTCGAGTGACTCTGATTTCTGTGTTCTGGTCGAGGAGATCACTTCAGTCTTCAAGAGTCGCATTATGATTCTGTTCGATAATTTCTGTCAAGGTGAGCAGTGGTTTTTCCTGGAGCTTGCTTGGGGGAGTTCCACCTTGAGATTGAGGATTAATGTCTCCTGTTTGTCGAGGTTGTTTAAGCAATGTTGGAATAAAGCTTTTGGCTACACCAAAACCCTGCCCTAGTTTCCTAATGGAGACATCTTCCTTCTCATGGACTTCGATAATTTTCTACCTAAAGTCAACTGAATCAGGTTTCCTTCCCAATTTCCCTTACTTATCTATTTCAGCTAAATTGAACCTCATGAGGTTGAGAATTGCTATAGGTTTTCATTTAAACCTCCTTTACTCGCTTTGCTCTAACGCAGAAGGTAGAGGGATGAGGGGAGAAAAGGAGTGGGAGAGGGAATGACGCGCAGATGCGCATATGAAATTTTATCCGCGTCAACGCGTCCCCGTGTCACCGCGTCCTTTTTCTCCTCTGCATTTAATTAAGCTTGCTCCCAAATTTCCCGAATTCCATCAGGTAGGAACCCAGCAATTTCTTGAATTTTCTCCTCGGATAATTCGTCTTTGGTGGCAAAAAACACAGCATTGACTGCCTCTTCCGGAGGTAGGTTGGGTGACAAGCTTCCTTCTTGCTCAATTCGCCGTAGAAACGTATCCGAGTCAATCTTTAGTGGGGGTCGAACGCGACTTAGGAAGCGAACAATGGGATTGGTATCTTTCCAGAGTTCGGCAATTTCGTTTTGCAAGAGTTTGTCCTTGGTTGGCTCTGCTGGTTCGTGCAGTTCTCGCGCTACTCGGTCTGTTTCTTCGGTGGTCATCAGGTCACGCATGGTGCGAAACACCACCTCTGCCATGTCTCGGGCATCAAAGATGTCTTCTAGCCCGCCCTTGGTCATCACTTTTTCTAAGAAAGGCTGATTATGGCTAGCAATGGGAGAGGTAGGACCTTCCGCGAGTTGTTCGGGCTTATTTGCCCTCATTTTTTCCAACAATTTTTGACCTTTTTCGGTCAGTTCTGCCTTCTTAAACCTGATGAGGTGGGGCAAAGGACCGTCTTCAGCGCCCAGAGTATTAGCAACGCGGAAGTCTAGCTCTTCCGCTTCAATCACGTCGGGGACATCTTCCTGATTAGCGTAGGCATTGCCTTTAAACTCAGCGTCGATGTACTGCTTTTGATTGAGGTAGTCTAAGTGACCTAAAAAGTCGGATGGTGTGAGTTGGCGACCCGCAAAGTCGGAACCCTGGAAAGAAACCCCGTGCTTTCCCTGCTGTTGTTGATCACCTTGATCGATTTTGTCCAACAAGATGTACATGACATCTTCTCGTAGTTGAATTGGCATAGTCTCCTCCTAAACAACTCAAATTTAGGATAATATTAACTGGTGGCGCATTGGTGACCACCACTGCTGTGGTTGTAACAAACGGGGAAATTTGCTTTGCAATCATCTGCAGTTAACGGCTGAGTATCGCTAACTGCGCCAGCCAAAATATTGTAAAGTAGGTAAGCTCTCGCTACCCTCTTCCACAGGAGGCATATCTTTATGAGGGGTGCGGAGGTGCGGAGGAGAGTCTGTGTTGAGTTGGAATTGGCTGCTGGAATTTGCACCAGGTGCGGAGGTGAGGAGGTGCTGAGGGGAAATAGTTTCCGAGTGCGGCGCGTCTCTTCTCTGCCCCTGTGCCCCCTGCTCCTGGTGCTCCCCTGCTCCCCGCCCCCTGCTATTCGGACTTGGCAGCCGGAAGAGTAACGGTAAAAGTGGTTCCCTGATGAAGGACGCTTTCGACACTAATGTGTCCGTGATGGTTCTCTACAATTGCCTGAGCGATCGCTAATCCCAATCCGATAGAAGTGGAGCTTCCCTGATCATTGCTGCGATAGGGATCAACGCGGTAAAAGCGGTCAAACAGGTGGGATAATCCTGTCTCAGGAATCCCTTCTCCTGTATCTTGCACTTTCACCTGCAACTGGGAAGCACTGGAACATTTGAGGAGCTGTAATTCTACCTCAACTGAGGTTTCCTCAGAGGGAGATTCTGCTGAAGGGGCGGTGTGTTCCACGGCATTACTGATGAGATTAGTGAACAGACGCGCCAACTGATCCCAGTCTCCGTGAAGGGTAAAGACTTCCTCTGCTTGCTCTGGCTTGTTCAGGGGCGGATCCACCAGGTTCAGCGAAAGATTGACACCCTTTTGTCTGGCGACAGTTCGCTGTTCTTCAATCACTTCCATCAGCAGGGCATCGAGCGGTACGGGCTGATTTTCGGTTTCCACTGTGCCGCTATCAGAGCGTGCTAAAAATAGTAGGTCATTCACCAAACGCCCTAGTCGCTGCGTCAGCCTCTCGATTAACTGGAGTTGTTGTTGCTGAAGTTGCGGTTCTGTTTCGGAGTAGGAAAGCGCCATCTGCACATTTGTCTGAATTGTGGCAATGGGATTGCGTAATTCATGGGAAGCGTCAGCCGTGAATTGCTTGAGGCTTTGATAAGACTCCCGCACAGGCTTGATGGCAACGCCAGAGAGTAGCCAGGCGAGGGTGCTGACACAAGTAACCATGACACTCGTACCCACAACTAAATCCAGCAGCAGTTGGCGGATAGGTTTGGTGACTTCAAACCAAGGATGGCTGACGCGCAAATAGCCGAGAACCTGCTTCCCTACTTTCACTGGTTCGGTTGCCTGTCGCAAAAGTTGTTCAGAAGACAGATGCACAGTTTCAAAGCTTCGGCTGGGGTTTAGGGGGATATCTGGAGATTCGGAGAGGGTAGACCAAAGTAACTCGCCTGTGGGGCTGAACCACTCCAAGTCGATGTGGTCATCTCCCACTGTATTGGTACTATCGCGAAAGCTAGCTTTGACGTTAACACGATAGCTATTTTCTGAGGGGGTAATAGGTTGGACAACTAGCGATCGCTCTACAACCTCCACAACGTGCTTGAGGGTGTCATCTATGCGATCAATCAGGGTCGTGCGAACATAGAAATAGATTCCCGTCGCAAACAACAACAGCAGCACCGCAGTGACAGCGGCATACCAAAACGCTAGGCGGCGACGAGTTGTTTGGAACATCTGTTTAAATGTAAAGTTATCTCAACAAAATGATAAAATTTTAGTTAGGGAATATGCTCTACTTTAATAATTAATTATGTCTCGTCTAATTCAGCTCCTTCGGAATTTCTTTATTCGCCTTCTAGGCTTTTTCGGTAAGCTCTTGGGTTGGCTTGGTAAGCCTTTTAGGGCGCTAGGGAAGCTCTTGGGATCCCTCAGTAAGCTCTCTGGATTAACAGAGTCAGAATATACACTGGACTCTGAAGAGGCACGGAGCTTAGGGTCGCTCCCCAGTGAGCAACCATCTCAAGTACAGGGAACCAATTCAGCTCGAAGCAAGCAACCGCGTCAAGCTGAGTCCCCTCAACCAGCTTCAGCTACCCAACAATCATCTCCTGCTTCTAACACTCCTCGCCGTAGTCCCGACCAGAGCATGGACTACTTCCGCAAGTTGGCTCGGGAGACAAAGAAGGGTTAGCGTTGGTTTAATACGGATGGTCGGGAGCGATCGCGCCTGGCTGCGTGCTATCGTGTTTAAACTGTCACTATTTTTATATACAGGACTTACGCAAGAAAGTATTTAATAACCGCAGTAGGGGCGACCCGCCGGCTCGCCCAGAGAACAGATTTGACGAAAGATGGGGCTGCGTAAGTCCTAATCAATTTAAAACTTTCCTAACTAAACTAAACTTCAGAATGTCCACAGAAACTCCCACAGAACTGCAAACTGCTGTCGAACATCGGCGTAATTTTGCAATTATTTCTCACCCGGATGCCGGTAAAACAACACTAACCGAAAAGCTGTTGCTCTACGGAGGTGCTATTCATCAAGCTGGGGCAGTAAAGTCACGACGGGCGCAGCGCAAAGCCACCTCGGACTGGATGGAGTTGGAGAAGCAGCGGGGAATTTCCATTACCTCGACGGTGTTGCAGTTTAATTATCAGAATTTTCAGATCAATCTGTTAGATACGCCCGGACACCAGGATTTTAGTGAAGATACTTATCGTACCCTGGCGGCAGCAGACAATGCGGTGATGCTGACTGATGCTGCTAAGGGATTGGAACCGCAAACGCGGAAGCTGTTTGAAGTCTGCAGGATGCGATCACTTCCCATTTTTACATTTATTAACAAAATGGATCGTCCAGGAAGAGAGCCGCTAGAACTTCTCGACGAGATTGAGCAAGAGTTAGGGTTACAAACTTACGCGGTAAATTGGCCCATTGGCACAGGCGATCGCTTCCGAGGGGTGTTTGACCGACAACAGCAGCAGATTCACTTATTTGAGCGCACGGACCACGGCAGCAAAGAAGCAGAAACGCGGGTGATTGACCTCGGTGATCCCCAGATTGAAGAATTCCTAGAGCAAGACCTCTACTATCAGCTTAAAGAAGAGTTAGAAATTCTCGAAGGCATTGGTCCAGAACTGGATTTAGAGAAGGTTCATGCGGGTGAAATGACACCCGTGTTCTTCGGTAGTGCCATGACCAACTTTGGGGTGGAGTTATTCCTCGACGCCTTTCTCGACTACGCCCAGCCACCAGAGACACATAAATCCTCAGCCGGAGATATACCACCTACCTATCCACACTTTACCGGATTCGTTTTCAAACTGCAAGCGAATATGGACCCGAAACATCGTGATCGCGTGGCATTTGTCCGCGTCTGCACGGGCAAATTTGAAAAAGATATGACGGTAAACCACGCTCGCACAGGCAAAACCGTCCGTCTCTCCCGCCCGCAAAAATTGTTTGCCCAAGGTCGAAATTCCCTTGAAGTTGCCTATCCCGGCGATGTGATTGGCTTAAATAATCCGGGCGCGTTTGCGATCGGCGATACTGTCTACAGTGGTAAAAAGGTGGAGTACGAAGGGATTCCCTGCTTTTCGCCCGAAATCTTCGCCTATCTAAAAAACCCTAACCCCTCTAAGTTTAAGCAATTCCGCAAGGGAGTGACAGAGTTGCGCGAAGAGGGAGCAGTACAGATTATGTACTCAGCGGATGAGTTTAAGCGCGATCCCATTCTAGCAGCAGTGGGGCAACTTCAATTAGAGGTAGTGCAGTACCGCATGGAAAATGAGTACGGTGTGGAAAGCCGTTTAGAGACGTTACCTTACAGCGTTGCTCGTTGGGTGGCAGGTGGTTGGCAGGCGTTAGAGAAAGTGGGACGTTTGTTCAATACAATGGTGGTTAAGGATGTTTGGGAACGCCCGGTACTGCTGTTTAAAAATCAGTGGAATTTAGAGCAGGTTGTCTCAGACTATCCTGAACTGAAGTTAAATAGCACTGCGCCTGTGGGTGTGGGAATGCAGCCACAGGAGTGATTAATTATACTTCTCGTCCCTCACCCCCCAATCCCTTTTAACGGAGACAAAGGGAGTAATTGAGGATTTAGCAATACTTAAAACTGACCTGCTAGAGCAGCTTCGCAGCGTTCGCAGATAGTAGGATGTTGGGAGGATTCGCCCACGTGCGGAGAATAGTACCAGCAGCGATCGCATTTTTCGCCCTCTGCTTTCACTATTGCTACCGTTACCATCTCCGATTGAGTGTGGTACGCGGCGTTTTCTGCTGCTTCTGGGGAGTCAAGCAATTCCACCTGGGAGGCTAAAAACAGGTAGCGTAATTCATCAACATGGTTGCCCTCTCTCAGGCTGCCCTCGGGATTGTAGGCGGCTAACCACTGCCGCAGTTCGGAATTACGAACATAGAGCAGCACCTTCGCCTCCAGGGAAGCGCCAATCATTTTCTCTGCTCTGGCTTGCTCCATCACCCTATAAACCTCGGTGCGAATCTGCCACAGTGTTGACCAGGATTTCGCTAGTTCCGGCTGCTTCCAATGTTGCTCTAGTTGCACCCAGCCAGACTCAAACACGGACTTATATGGTGTTTCGTAGGGGAGATGCTGCCAAATATCCTCAGCGGTGTGGCATGCTACAGGCGCGATCGCTTTTGCTAAATTCTCCACCGCTATTGCCAGCACTGTCTGACAACTCCGACGCCGCAGCGAATCGGAGTGGGAAATATACAGCCTATCTTTGGCAATATCGAGGTAAAAGTTGGACAGATCCACAACACAGAAATTTTGCACTGTTTGGAAGAAGCGATAGAACTCGAAATTTTCAAACCCAGTGGTAATTTCGTTAAACACTTCTGTGATGCGGTGCAGCATATAGCGATCCAGTTCCGGCATCTGGTCATAAGCTACCCGATTTTGCACTGGATCGAAGTCGTGGAGATTACCGAGTAAAAAGCGCGTCGTGTTGCGAATCTTGCGATAGACATCTGCAAGTTGCTGTAGGATTGTCTGACCAATAGGGACATCCGAGGAGTAATCCACTGAAGACACCCACAACCGCAGCAAATCTGCTCCATAGGGCGGTTCTTTCTTTTGGTTATTGCCCCCCTCGATGATTGTGGCGGGATCGACCACATTTCCCAGGGATTTACTCATTTTACGCCCCCCCTCATCCAAAACAAAGCCATTCGTTAGAACTGTCTTATAGGGGGCAATACCCATTGTTGCTACGCTGGTGAGCAAACTGGATTGGAACCAGCCCCGGTGTTGGTCTGACCCTTCCAAGTATAGATCCGCCGGATACTGGAGATTTTCCCGCTGCTTTGCCACTGCTGCCCAAGAGGAACCGGAGTCGAACCAGACATCCATCGTGTCAGTGCCCTTGCGGTAGGTGCGACCATTGTTGCAGTAATTTTCCGGTAAGAGTTCTTCTACTGAGAGTTCCCACCAAGCATCAGAACCTCTTTCAGCAATAATCGCTTGGACGTGGGCGATGGTTTCTTCAGTTAGTAGCGGTTCGTTAGTTTGCTCGTCATAAAATACCGGAATGGGCACACCCCAACTGCGCTGGCGAGAAATACACCAATCCGAACGATCCTCGACCATAGCCCGGATGCGATTTTCCCCCTGGGCGGGATACCATTTGACTGAGGCGATCGCCTTTAGTGCTTCCTCTCGAAGTCCCTCCACTGAAGCAAACCACTGTTCCGTTGCTCGGAAGATTGTGGGCTTTTTCGTACGCCAGTCATAGGGATACTTGTGAACGTAAGCCTCTTCCCTCAGCAAGGCTTTTGCCTCGTTGAGTGCCTCAATCACTGCCCCATTACCATCTCCCAAAACATTCAACCCAGCAAATTGTCCCACTTGCTCAGTAAAGTTCCCCTTGCTATCCACAGGTGAGAACACGGGCAACCCATACTTTGCTCCCACTACGTAGTCCTCTTGACCATGACCAGGAGCAGTATGAACCAAACCTGTCCCCGACTCTGTAGTGATATAATCTCCACCGATTACTACCTTGCTCTCGCGCTCAAACAGGGGATGGCGATAGGTGCAATGTTCTAGGGTTTCTCCAGGCAGAGTCGCCTCGACCTTCAGCGGCACACCTAATTTCTCAGACAGCCGTTCCACTAAGTCTGCCGCTACAATTAGATATTGGGAGGGCACCTGGTTAGAAGTTTCCCTTGAATTCTGAATTCTGAATTCTGAATTCTGAACTACTTCCACCACAGCATAGTTAAGTTCTGGATTAACCGCAACGGCTAAGTTTCCCGGAATTGTCCAAGGTGTCGTAGTCCAGATTGCCAAACCGAGATGGGGCATGAATGGCTCTAATTGTTCCCTCGCCGCTGCCCCCAGCTTAGTGACGGGAAAAGCGGCATAGATACTACGGGAAGTATGACCTTCAGGATACTCTAACTCTGCTTCCGCCAAGGCAGTGCGAGAACTCGGACTCCAGTGAACGGGCTTCAAACCGCGATAAATGTAACCCTTGAGCACCATTTGTCCGAACACGCCCATCTGAGCCGCCTCGTATTGCGGATTCATGGTGAGGTAAGGATGCTCCCAGTCTCCCCAAACCCCACAGCGCTTAAAGCTCTCCCGCTGCCCTGCCATTGCATCAAGAGCGAAATCACGAGCTTTTTGACGCAGTTGTAGCGGAGTCAGGTTTTGCCTTTCCTTAGACTTGAGCGTTTGCAGCACCTTCAGCTCAATGGGCAAGCCGTGGCAGTCCCATCCGGGAATGTAGCGAACTTTGTATCCTCGCAGCAGTTTGTAGCGATTGACAATGTCTTTCAGGATTTTATTGAGGGTAGTCCCCATGTGAATAGGACCATTGGCATAGGGAGGACCATCGTGCAGGACAAAAACCTCGCCCTCGTTGTGCTGCGACAGTTGTTGATAAATCTGGTGTTCTTCCCAAAATTGATAGATTTCAGGTTCTCGCTTGGCGGCGTTCGCCCGCATGGGAAACTGGGTTTTGGGCAGATTGACTGTATCCTTATAGCTCTTTGATGCTGTCACAGGTCTTAATAAGTAATGGTGCTGCAACTATTATCTTGGATCAACTCCTGCCACATCAACAGCATTACCCAATTACTACTTGCAGGTTGCAGGTTACAAGTTGAAGGTTAAGGGTAATTCGAGTGAGAAGTGCAGAAGTGTCCAGGTGCGGAGGTGCAGGGGGAAATAATGTTGGAGCGCGTTAGCCTCTCCTCTGCTCCCCTGCCCCTCTGCTTCCCCAACTCTCTCACGCCCTCAGGTTCTCACTGCGTCACCGTGTCCCCGCGTCCCCATGTCTTCTTTCCCTTGACTCTTGCTCGCTTGGTGTCTGTTCGGTTCGAGATTGTCTTGCTTCAACATCGCCCTCTCCCGGTGATTCGGCTGAGGGAGCAAGTTCTGCTTCTGGAGCCACTTCTTCAGCAGGAGTCGTCTCATCTGTTTCGGGGCTTTCAACTTCTGGTCTTGCGGCTTCAACCACTGCCTCCTCAACTGGTGTAGAAGCTTCCTTGCTTTCTGTTTCTTTTCGGGCAGCTTCGACATCTTCTGGTTCAGGCTGCTCAGGGGAAGTGGGTTGAGACTCTAGCTCAGAGGGTTCTTCAGCCGGGGTAGCTGCTTCGGGGGGTTCAGTGGCGCTCGACTCAGAGAGCGCTTCAGCCAAGGTGGAAGTCTGGGAGGTGTTTGCCTTAGGTTTGCCCCTGCGAAAAGGACTGGTAAAGCGATTAAAGAACTTGCTGAACAAGGAACTTTGTGCCTGTTTTGATACCTCGGGAGAACTCTCGGTTTGCTCGGAGGGTGGTTCAGCCGGGGTGGGTGCCGCTTCGGTGGCACTCAATTCCGGGGATTCCTCAGTCGGCGTTGAAGTCTGTGGAGTTTTTGCTTCCGGTTTGAGTCGGCGAAATAGGCTAGTAACTTGCTTGAGAAGTTTATTCAGCGAGAAACCTTCGAGTTGTTCGGACACTTCGGATCTCAATGTCAAGGTTTGCCAACCCAACCAGCCCAAAAGGGACACTCCGGCGAGTTGACCCAACAACACCCCGCCTGTAATGCGTCCAGCACACACCCATAAGACCAAGGCGTAAAATAGTCCCAATCCACTCCAGAAGAAATCACTTTTGCGGTGGAGTTCGGGAAAAAAGAAAGCTGTTATATATAGGGCAAAGCTACCCAAGCCCACGGCGATCGCAAGGATGTATGCCAGCATTTCGGGAGTCCTCCTTCGGGTGCATCTCTATATACAATTATCAATATCAATCGCAGTAATAGCCAATTAATTGCCTATTCACCACCTAAGGGAGCCATGACTTTTAACCTCTTCTTTACAAGACAGTGCCCGAGAAGGTGGCTAACCTAAAGATAATGCAACCCTACAAACAACGAGTAGCTTTATGACACAACCCAGCTTCGGCGTAATTGGTTTGGCTGTTATGGGAGAAAACCTGGCATTAAATGTCGAAAGTCACGGTTATCCTGTAGCAGTTTACAATCGCACTGCTGCTAAAACTAAGGCGTTTATGGCGGAGAGGGCGCAGGGCAAGAATGTCAAAGACACCTATTCCATAGAAGAATTTGTTCAAGCCCTGGCACGTCCTCGCAAAATCCTGCTAATGGTTAAGGCAGGGAAGCCAGTAGACGCAGTTATCAGTCAACTCAAACCCCTGCTAGAGCCGGGAGATATGATTATCGATGGCGGGAACTCTCTCTACGAGAATACGCAGCGGCGTACCGAAGAGTTAGAAGAAGTCGGACTGAGATATATGGGCATGGGCGTAAGCGGTGGCGAAGAAGGTGCGCTTCATGGTCCGAGTTTGATGCCTGGGGGCACAGAAAGCGCTTATCGGGAATTAGAGCCTATTGTCACTAAAATTGCTGCTCAGGTGGATGATGGTGCTTGCGTGACCTATATCGGTCCCGGTGGTGCTGGTCACTACGTCAAGATGGTACACAACGGGATTGAGTATGGTGATATGCAGCTTATTGCTGAAGCTTACGACCTGCTCAAAAATGCCCTAGGACTGGATAATAATCAGTTGAGTGAGGTATTTGCCGAGTGGAATAACACGGATGAACTGAATTCGTTTTTGGTGGAAATCTCGGCTGATATCTTCAAAAGGCAAGACCCACTGACAAATCACCAACTATTGGACTCGATTCTCGATGCGGCAGAGCAAAAGGGGACTGGGCGCTGGACGGTGGTGAGTTCCTTAGAACAAGGGGTTCCTATTCCCACGATTTATGCAGCAGTGAATGCCCGTGTCATCTCCTCTCTCAAAGAAGAACGAGTAGCAGCATCTAAAGAGCTAGCCGGACCGCCTGTCAAATATGAGGGAGATGTGAAAGCATTCATTAATAAGATTCGGGATGCCCTCTATTGCTCGAAGATGTGTTCCTACGCTCAGGGAATGGCACTCCTAGGTCAAGCATCTGAGGAGTTGGGTTTTAATTTGAACTTGAGCGAGCTTGCCCGAATTTGGAAAGGAGGCTGTATCATTCGCGCTGGGTTCCTGGGTAAAATTCAGCACGCTTTTCAGGAAAATCCCAAGCTGGCTAACTTGCTCCTAGCACCGGAGTTTAAGCAGACGATTTTAGATCGCCAAGCTGCGTGGCGGGAAGTGTTGGAAGTGGCGAACCAACTGGGAATTCCAGTTCCAGGGTTTAGTGCCTCCCTAGATTATTTTGACAGCTACAGACGCGATCGCCTCCCCCAAAGTCTCACTCAGGCACAGCGAGATTACTTCGGCGCTCACACCTACGAGCGCGTAGACAAGCCCAGAGGTGAGTCCTTCCACACCGAATGGATGGAAACGGATAAACAATCCTTGCACACTGGCTCTGTTGATTAAACTGCTGGCACTGCGATCATCCCCCGGCACGTCGGGGGATAGTTAGTTTCTTATGGTTCAAACAACACAAGCTAGAGACATCACCCTTTACGAGCTAGAAAAGAAGTTTGGGTTGCAACTCACCTCAGACGCTGACTGGTTCGCGCAGGAGTCAAAAGACTTACCGACGCTGAGTGAGGCAGAAAACAGTCTCTAGAGCACAGTACTAAGTAATTATTTCAACTTAACCAAGCGGCGTTCTTTATCGGAAGAACTCGTCAAAATGGTCGTACTGTCTCCCTTACTACCTTTAGCTGGGTTTTATCAGCCGCCATTTGCAATTGAAACCGAGACTTCTATCGGAATTGCTGCCGAAGATGAGGGAGAGATTGTTAAAGGGAATATCGATGTCTTACTCGTGCAGCAGTGCTTCTGGATGCTCGTTATTGAATCCAAGCAGGCAAAATTTGATGTCATGACCCAAAAATCATGGGTCTCAAGCCCCTTCCTTTAGGAAGCCCTGTGATCTAATTAGTTCTAAGTAGGGATGGGCTATCCCGAAAAAAGCTCGCTGAGCGGTTTTGAGATCGGGGAAAGTATCTGGATTTAGTTCCGTGCTTTCTAGACTCTCCCGTAAAGCGAGAATCCCCACGCCTTTAGGCTGGGGAGTGTCAAACAAGTGCCAGATAAAAAAGCCAACGGCGTAACTTTCTTTGCCAGCGGCGATCACTAAGTTGAGGTAGTCGAAAAATCCTAGATTGAGTCATGCTTTTAAAGAAAAATATTAATCGAACAATTGATTAGCATTGTCCCAAGGCTTAAACCTAATTGTAAGACTGCTAAACTACAATACTGGCATATACCCAACGCTAATCAATTAGCGGCAAGTTGCCAGAGACGTTGCAGTTCGGCGATCGCCTTTTGATTTGGTAAGGATAAAGTTTTTAGATTGGGGTTAACCTCAGCGCCGGGAGTATTTTGTGACCAGCGCCGGGAGTATTTTGTGACCAAGGACTGTTGGGAGGACGCTAGATAAATCGCACTCTATTTCATCCCCAGATTTTTTGCAAATCCAACACCAAGCCAGGTAACACATCTTCACCTGATGCACTCGCTGGAGAGTCTAAAACTTCTTTTTCAATTCCCTGCCGATAAATTTCTAATTGCCGATCTCGGTAGTTAATCAACCAACCTAAGCGCGTGCCATTCTCTATATATTCCTGCATTTTATCTTGCAGAGGTTTTAAACCATCGCTGGGGGAACGTAACTCAATCACAAAATCAGGACAGAGTGGGAGAAAATTTTCTTGTTGTTCTGGGGGAAGCGTCGTCCATTTTTCTAGGGGAATCCAGGCGGCATCGGGAGAACGGTACGCCCCATTAGGAAGTTTAAACCCAGTGGAAGAATCGAACACAATGCCTAGCTCAGTTTTTCGATTCCAAATTCCTAAATCGATATTGATGTCTGAGTTGCGCTTTCCTGTTCCTCCTCCAGTAGGGGGCATTATAATTAATTCTCCGGTTGCGGTGCGCTCAATTCTCAAGTCACGGTTAGCCTGACAAATTTGATGAAATTGTTTATCGGTGAGTTGTACAGTTGGGGGAATCTGCAAAGTTAAGGTAGTCACGTCGCTGCGCTCCGAATTCAAAATGAAAAATGTCAAATTAAAAATTGGTGTTCTTAATAGGGATAATTTTGACCAATATTGCCGTCTTACGAGGTGACAAACCTCAACAATCAATCATTCCTTCCGCTTCGGTTCGGCGTTCGCCTTCTGACTCAACTTTTGCAAAATTTGCTCTAGTTGTTGCGTTAAGCGCCCATATTCTGCCCAGTTTCCCTCTCGTGCGGCTTGCCGTGCTTGGCGAAATATCTCTTGAGCAGATTGCGCTAGGTTTGATGGTACTGGCGTTTCACTATCAGGTGCGGTTGAGGGCTGTTTTTTTCCAAACATTGCTGCTAAAGATTCCTCTAGGGAAGGTTGCATAACTACCTGGTTATTATCGGCAACAATTACTCGCTTTAGTTCCGGTAATTCACCCTGTTCTGCTCGCAGATAAATCGGTTCAACATAGAGCAAAGACTGCTCAATTGGAATGACTAATAAATTACCGCGAATGACTTGCGAACCTTGCTGATTCCAGAGAGTCAACTGTTGAGAAATTTCTGTATCCTGATTGATACGAGCTTCAATTTGACTGGTACCATAGACTAGTTTTTGTTTAGGAAATTCATACAACAGTTTTTCGCCATACTTTTCACCATCTGAGCGCGCTGCAATCCAAGCAACCATGTTATCTTTGTTAACTGGCGTAAAAGGCAAAATCAGAACAAATTCTTCCCTTTCCGCTTCGGGCAAGCGCATGATGATGTAGTAAGGCTCTACAAGTTGCTCATTCCCTTGATAGTTTTCGGTAGGAAAGCGCCATAGATCTTCCTGGTTATAAAACACCTCCGCATCGCTCATGTGGTATGATAAATACATCTGTGCCTGAACCTCAAAGAGATCGAAGGGATAGCGAAAATGGCTCCTAATTTGAGGGGGAACCGCATCGCTTGGCTCAAACAAATTGGGAAAGATTTTGCGGTACGTTGCTAGTAAGGGATCGCTGTCATCGACAACGTAGAACTGCATCGTGCCATCGTAAGCATCAACCACTACCTTGACTGAGTTGCGAACGTAGTTAAAATCACCACCAACGATTTGCTCATTGTCATTTTGTTGTAGAATTGCAGCGGCATTATTAATACCAGAAACTGGTTCAGAATAGGGATAGCGATCGCTCACTGTATATCCCTCAATAATCCACTTTAGTTTTCCATCAACCAAACTCGTGTAAGGGTTACTATCCAAGCGCAGAAACGGCGCTACCTTACTCACCCGTTCTTTAATGCGTCGATGGTAAAGAATGCGCGAATTCTCGGTAAAGTAGTTGGAAATTAATGTTTTGATACTGCCGAAATCGTACGCATAGGCAAGCCTGTGCCATATAGAAGAGATGGGCACGCCGCCCACGCCTGCGTATCTGTTCGAGGCATTATCATCACCGACAGGATAATCAAACTCTTCGGTACTCATACCGGTAAAAATATAGTGGTCCGTTTGTTCGCCGTAATAAATTCTGGGTTGAGTAACTTCCAGGTTGACTTCCGAGACTGGGGGAATATCTCGAATAAAAAGTTCCGGTAGCCCCTCTGGCGTAACCACGTTGACGGGACTCATAACCAAGCCATAGCCGTGGGTGTATTTGAGGCGCTGGTTTACCCAGGTTCTTGCCCGCTGCGGCACTTGTGCATAGGACAACTCCCGCGGGGAGAGCATCACTTGTCGGTAATTCCCATCGAGGGTATAGCGATCAATATCAACATCACTAAAGTTGTAGTAGAGGCGAATCTCCTGGAGTTGGCTATATGTGCTGAGTAAGGGGCGATAGTCCCACAGGCGAATGTTGCGGGTGGTTGCCTGGTTTTGCTGTAAATCTTGGCGATTTAGTTGCGCCTCAGCGGGGTACTGCTGCGTTTCTACATCATCGATACGATAGGCTTGCCTGGTAAATTCGATATTGTGTTGGATATAAGGCTTCTCTTTGACTAATTCATTCGGCTCGACGATAAATTCTTGCTGAAACCAGGGATAGAGCTGATACAACAAGATCCAGACAATGAGAAACCCGCCCATCCCATAGACGGGTAGTGCTATACTCCTTTGCTGAACCGAAAGAAGAAACAGCACAGATAACGCCAACGCTGCAACGCTCATCATCGAGATTGCCCAAAGCTGGGCATGGGTATCCGTATAGCCTGCCCCTGTAACTACCCCGTCTTCGGAATAGAGTAAGTTATAACGCTGGAGCCAGAAATCTAAAGCAATGAGGAAGAAAATCCCCGCCAGCAGCAGACTGAGATGGGTTTTCGCTTCCCTGGCAATCAGGTATTGCCAACCCCGTTGGGGATTAATGCAACCTTTGAGGACATAGATTATCACTGAGACAACTAATCCACAGATCGAAAGCGCTAGCAACCAATTCTGTAAATTTTCATAAAGTGGGAGTCGGAAAATATAAAAGCTGATGTCTTGCTCATAGATGGGATCGCTAATGTTGAAATCGCTGGCATTAAAATACTTTAAAAAGGTTTCCCATCCCCCCACGCTGACTCCGGCAGCAGTCAAAGCAAGGACAAAGATAAGCGTGGGAACAATGTAGTTCGGAAGGGGACCGGCATACGCCCGTAAATTGCCTCCTTCTAGGAGACGAAATGTGGAATAGCGCGTCACTCGCAAGGCGAAGAAGTAGTTTCCCCCTACAAAAAGGGCAAAGACGATAAATGTGCCTACCCAAGTGAGCGATCGCCACTTCAGCAGCGTCCAAAACACCCCGGAAAAGTTGACTGCATTAAACCACCAGGCTTCTGTGAGCAGATGGACAAGCGTGCCCGATGAAAATAAAATGAGGGCGGCAACAATAAGAATGGCAATAATAATTTTGGAGCGATCGCGTTTGTACATTCTCATTAATAACTCCGGTTATTTTTCTCTCTAATCCCATGAGACAATTAAAAAAATAGCGTCTCGTGACGAGCCTATGTCTTCCACCTCCACTGAACCCTACAAAAGCCGATTGTTTAATTTCTTCAATCGGACATCTCTGCACTTGCGCCGCCGATGGGCAAACGCAGGGCGGCAGATGAAAGTTGCAGCCGCTCGGGGAGTGCAAATTCTGCTCTATCCGGTTTACTTGCTAGTGCAAACAGGGCGAGTTGTGGGGCATAGGCTTCAGGAATCTAGGCGCGATGATAAAACACTGCCCGCAGCAGACGCACCCATTCAGCGCGTGTTGGAAACAGTCGAGCCTCACATGAATGCCACAGCTAACGAGGAAAAAGGTGGAGGCTTAAAGTTTCCCTTTTCTCTTTTTCTAGCACCATTAGCAAAGCGAGCGCAGCCGCAAGCAACTAAGACGCTTGACAACCAGAATTGCTGGCTCGCTCAGGATAACACTCTCACTGAGGCGCTCATCGAACAAGGCAGAGGGCAGAGGGACAGGGCTTTTAAACTTTCAAGGTTTCCTCGAAAGGCAGCCCCTCCAGAGGGCAGAGGAAAAAGGATTTTTAACCTACTGCCTTCCGAGGCGGAAGCCTCGATCATGCAAGGGGTGGCAACGCTTTTAGAGACGCGCACTCTAGTTTTGGTTAGGAGTGACAATCGCGTTCTCGATCTTCTTACCCCATCGCAACAACAAATACTCCAGCAGCGCATAAGCTTGGAAGTGGCTGAATATTGGCATCAGCCCTTGCCTATGCCCAGAGCGAGTTACTTTCCCCTGCAAGTCTTTTGGAAATTGATGGACTGGGTGCAAACTAGCCCAGTGGCACGCGCGATTGATCTGTTTGGTGAATCCACTCTTGTCACTCGAAAAGACAAGCTTTGGGAGCGTCGAATCCTGCCCGCTGGGGCGATTGAGCGATGGGGTTATTGGTGGAGCGATCGCCTCACCGAACGACTACACGAGCTGACTTTTGGCTCACCGCGATTAGAACCTCGCCCCCAACCCGATTTTTCCAACATTCAAACCCTCATTCGCGCTGGCATTAACTACTTTTTGGGCAAGCGCCGCAGGCAATCTTTCTACGAGTACGCAGAGGGTACAGAAATCCCCACTTCCACTCCCGAAAATCCCTGGTTGTCTTGGGGAGATTTATTTAGTCTTACCCCCTCTCCAGCAGGGCACTATCCAGAAGCCAGTGTTTGTGATCTTCCCCTCTCCCAAAGCGCTCCCCAGACTAGAGTGAAGAGGAAAAAATCCTTGCTCAGAGCAGTTCTGCGAGTGATGGGAGGAGTACCTGTCACGCCGCAGAATTCCCATAAGAGTGGCAGCAAGGATTTTACAGAAGGATGGGATTCCGGGATGCCGAAAGCGGGAGAGAATTTTTCTGCAAGCTTCTCCCCCTCCTCCTCAGCACATACTCTGCCTCCACCCGATTGGATTGAAATCGAAGCAATTCCCATCGGCTATGTCAAGCATCCCCTAGAGCGATTACTGGTATGGCTTGACGGTATCATGCTTTGGCTAGAAGAACTGGTGAGAAAAATTTGGCGATCGCTGTTTAGAAAATAAGATGCTGTCGCCTGGGCTTGTCCCAAAAACTACCAAGGTAATTGCGTAAACTGAGTAGTTCCCGTGACGTACCAGAAGCTTTGCCAGCCTCTAATACCAATTCTCTAAATACCAGCTACACATAAAGCATCAACTAGCCAATCCCATTGAGTGAGCGATCGCATTTGTCGAGGCGTGAGTCTGCTAAAGCTTTGTACTCCAACACCACAGAAACTGCTCTAAAACGTTCTAGGCTCAGGAAATCAGCGACTAGTGCCGGTGTGGGGTTAGCCCCAGCAACAGCATTAAAGAAGTCCTTCAAATCTCGCTGGTATGCCCTACGAGTATTAGCAGACCGCTTATCTGCGAGAAGCTCCTGGACAAGATCTCGATGATTTGAGGTTACAAACGAGGGGATATAAGAGTTGGTGGGGGATAGAGCGCTCATTATGGTTTTTATGATAATTGACATTTCCGTAACAACTCAAGTCTATCCTTACTTCTCTGATTTTCGTAACCCCTGTTTTATCCGGCTTTGGGAGGAAAAGTAAGGATTGGCAAAAACTGAGCAGAGACAGCCTACAGGGTGAACAAGACTGAGGATTGAAGCAGAATTGTAATCTATATATTTTTGCTTCTCATTCATTGAGAAGTTTTCCGTGTTTAGTAGTAAGAGCCAGCAAATATAAGTGTCCCTTCCCACTAGGATTAGTTACTTAGGCGTAAGCTTTAAACTCTTCTCATACCACCACCTGTGCTACTCTACAGCTTAGAAAATCCGACCTACAGCTAATTTGGCACTGGAGGTCTTTTCTTTTCCCAGTATTCTGATACTAGTACAAACGTGCCACTAACTTTCAGGGTGTGATTTACTTGCCTGCTGCCATTATCTAGATGAACTGATGACACAACCTAATCGTCGTTGCGATCCTTTTTGGTTTTGTCATGCTTCAATTACACAGCAACGTAAATCGGTAGAGTAAGTGATCTAGAATGAGCGTGAAAGTAATCACGCTATCAAGCCACCAGTTTTTTGGTTCAATTAACTGAAGTGCTGTAACATGTGGAGGAACCCAATAGCTTTTGTGTTCTGCCATTCTACAAAATAGGAGAAACTAACATGGCGTTTTATCAATTAGAACTTGATTCCCTTACTGCAAATGATACCCAAGACTTGTGGTCCGACGATGAACTCAGTTTGAATGTTGAAGGAAATGTTAAAGAATCAGGGTCCTGGGAGGGCTCAATAGGTCAAAATGAGACAATTTACTTTGACTCGCTTAACACTGCTACAGTGCGGTACGATGATCAGATTAACGTTAGTCTTAATGAAGATGATTTTGGACTAGGTGCAAACGATGAGCTTGACACTAAAACAATATCTCCCTCTGACCCTGCACTGCAATATGATGGTACGAAAGAATATACCTTTTCAGGAGACGGTTTCGAATATACTTTAGATGTTTCATTGTAACTTGCAGAGTTAGTGGCATAAGCACGGCAAATGCAGCTCAAGCTCCAAAAGCGTTTTTAAAGTGTTTTTTGGCAACTGTGGCCGAAAGTGCTTTAATCCTTATCGATTCAATATGCCGACCTTGAGATGTTAAACATTTCGTGTACTCTTTAATAAACTCTTTTGACGTTGCGGCAACTCTAGTATTAATCGCTAGAGTTCTTTATTGCTTGTACTTATGACTAATTTAATCTTATTACTTATTAAGTAAAGTTAATAATTTACAAGTAACCCAGTAAGCAGCAGTGGCTCAAAAATTTTACGAAATGGAGGCAGAGACACCTGGTTGCATAACGACTTACCGGGGTTATTACCAAATTACACCCAAGTTATCTGGTACTTCATTAGTGATATTGTAGGATATAATATACACGACGTCATTTCCGTCATCATCTCCGTCATCTTCTCCTAATTTGAGTGTCTTGAGATTACGTTCAGGATTATTGGGATAACCAACAGGAGGACCTGTTTCTCCAGGATTGTTGTATATCGAGCCTAATCCTACTAATTCGGGATTATCTGAGCCGTCGTATTCACGAAGAGTGATAAAAGTAGTAGACCCATTAACCTCTGCATTAACAGACCTAGTTGTTATAGGGTTTCCTTCTTCACCATCTTTCATACCATCTTTATCTTTCCAAAGATCAAATTTTTGTCCATCGACCCGTAGTATGGGTTCGTCTTCATAGTCTGGATCTACTGGTGGTACACCAGGAGTTGAATAGTATTTAGCCTGGTCATCACTAATATCTTTAGCTACAATTGATGATTTAAATCCATAAGTAGCTGTCTCAACAGAAAATTTTTCCCCACCAAGAGCAATAGTCCTACTGTCGTCTTCAGCTTTTAGATCAACCAGCTCACCGTCACTGATAGCCTTATCTTCAACAAGTTGTTGAAAAATATCTCCTTCATCGCCAGGAGAATCGCCACTATTCAACTCCTGGTCTACAAAATGACCAATTTCTTCTATTAGCCCACCAGATAGTTGTTCAGATTTAGCACTACTTAGGAACTCTTCTGACAAGTAAATAGTATCTTCACCAAAACCACCATTTGCTTTTAAATCAGAACCGGGTATAACTTCAACTTTTGGCATTGCATCACCGCTAGCCAAGTTTTGGATTAAATCTTCCGCTTGTTGGGGTTGCCAGTTATCCCCAAAAGCTTGTTCCATGTTGCTAAGGAAATCTTCATCAGAAGCAAACGAGTCTAATTGCTCCTCTGCAAACCAAGTCGCAGCGTTCAGAGCTGCATCATCGCTAATAGAAGAGGCTTCACCACTTGCTGAGTGATTTGATTCAGGGCTGGCTAATTGTAAAGGATTATTTGAGGAGGTGTCACCTTGTTGCCCTGCGTTGGGAACTAAGGAATCGGTGGGGTTGGGCTGTGAAATGTCTATGCTTTCCATATCAAAAGTGGAGATAGTTTGGATTACTGAATACAGCAGTTTACACCTATGCAAGTACGGCAACACCTAGTGAAGTAAGGTGTACCTTATAGAGCCGAAAACTGCTGTAAATTGTGCTAAAGGAAACTTGCTTACAAGCTTATTCTCTTTTCAAGCGAAAACTGCAAGCACGACGCAGAAATTTACAAAAGTTTACGTTAAAACTGTAATGAGTTAAAAACAAGGCACAGACTTTAACTATGCGACGCCAAGTTTCGCATCTCAACAACCTGCAGTCTTCACCAACTCCGAGTGCCTTCAAACGGTTCCGCAGAACCCTCCCAGTTAAAACCATTAACGCGAAAGCCAATGGATCCCAGTTCTAAAGCTGGGTTGTAGCGCAAGAGAACACTGTAGGTGCGGCGACTGTATTCCACAAAGTAATCCGTGCTGATTTCTTCATTTTCCTCTAAGTCCAATCTGGTCTGAAAACCAGCAAGAAACGGACCATAGATTTGTTGAGTAATCCCCGCTTCCAGAACGCTTTCGTCCACGAAGCGGTCAAATAAAAACGGAGATTCGCCAACACGAATCGCTTGAGTGTAGCGAAGATTAAAAGCGGTATAGTCTAGATAAGACCTCGAAAATTGACCCAGTTGCCCTTGTAGCCCGATAGTCGCACTAAGGGAGTTTTGAGTGTCGCCATTGCTGTAAGCGCTGGCAATGCCAGTGACTCCGGTGGCGAGTCGCAAGGAAGGCTGCACCGGCACGGGGGTATAGCGTAATCCTTCAGTTGGGGTAGGCGGCAAAGTTTCGCCCTCCCAAAGCGAAAAGCCTCGGCTGAGGTAGGCAGCGCCTTGATAGCGAGTCAAGCTAACGCGGTCATCATCCTCGCCTGGACTAAGCAACTCATCTTGGTCTGTCTCGGCGTTAATTCGTTGAATCCCTCCCTGGTAGCGGAGGTTGATCCCGGTTTCTCCTAAGCTCAAGCCTGGGGAAGTGAAAACAGCGCCCAGACTGCTTTGCACCGTCTGGTAGCCTAAGGAGCCATTGAAGAAGCGATCGCGGTAGCTATATTCTAGGTTGAGAAGATAGGGGCGCTCCCTATCACCGATGAGCTGCTCAATCTGCAAACTGGCTCGCAGTTCGTCTTCAAATTCACCAAAATCTAAACTGGTGAGTTCCGCAGTTCCCTCCAGGTTGGTTCTAGGGCTAATTGTCCCCTCCAGTTCCGCTTCTACTCCCGCCGAAGATGGGTCAAAGACTCCTTCTTCCGATACTGCCCTCTGAATAAAATATTGGGGTGTCACCTGGAAGCGCAGCCCCTCCGTTTCTACCAACCCCAAGGTGCGCTCGGCAAAGAAACCGCCACGTTCTTCGCCATCATACCCAAAGCTAACCAAACTAGGGTCACGCTCGCGCCGGTCTAAGACAATTCGGTTTTGAAAAATTGGTAGCGAAAGTCCCTGGTCGAAAACGATGCGCGAGTCTGTCGTGGTAATCTCGCTTTGAAGCGGACCTATCCTGGTAAACGTAGCTGTATCGGCTTGTAACTCTAACTCCGGTGGCGAGAAGGGATCGTTGGTAATGCGAACATCACTCGCCTGCAAGCTTTCAGGACCAAACTCTACCCGCTCCGCTTGGAAGCGCAGCCGATTAATCCCTCCTTCTGTTTCCCGCGTTGGCAAATTTCTAAGATTCCTGCCACCGCCGAAATCAAATTGGTAGCCCCCTTGCGGAGTAACTTCCCTTATGGGTTCCTCTACTAAAGTCCCAGCACCGACATCACCCGGTAAGGTTGGGGAAAAATCTCTCTCAGCAGTCGGTTGATATATCTCGCCCCTCGCGTTGAGAATGACACCGCTATCTCTAACGAAATTGTATCTAAACCGAGCGCCCCGCAGCACTTGCTCCCCTCGCTTGAGAACCACATTTCCTTGTGCTACAGCCATCCGATTCGCCAAACTGACTTGCACGCGCTTCGCACTGAGCACCCCTCGCGGAAAGCGCACCAGGACATCGCCAGAGGCAGTAATCACCCGTTGCTGCTCGTCGTACTCGAGTTGATCTGCGGTAACTTTAATTTCGGTAGCGGAAGCTTCAGTGTCAGATTCTGGCTTGGTTTGGACAATTTCTGAGCGAGACGAGGTTGTCAACTCAAAGGTTCTTCTTTCTCCGTCCCGCGCTTGCATCTGCAAACGAGTAGCCTGCGAAACTGGTTCGGGCATAGGCGCTTGCAGATTTTTGATGGGAATGGTGAAGAGTGAGGAGTGAGGAGGTGTTCTGTGCAGAGGGGCGGAGGTGCTGAGGTGGGGAGATTTCTGTGCAGAGGTGCCCAGGGGCGGAGGGGCGGAGGAGATGGGTGGGCTTGTTTGCTCCTCTGCTGTTTGTGTCCCCTTGTCCCCTTGTCCCCCATATCCTCTGCTCGGTACGCCCACAGAAATGGGAGCGCCCAGCTTGGCAGCATCTTTGTAAACTGGAGAGTCGGGATTGGAGGCAGAGGATAGGAATTGCTGAATTGCTGAATTGCTGAATTCTGAATTCAGATTGCTCTTCTGCTGCTCTAATGAGGAGCGGGAATTACTTGTGATCGCTAACCTAGCAGCATCGGCAAAATGGTTAACCGCTTTCTGTTGCTGAATTTGAACAATCCTAGGGGGTTCAGGCGGTGGAACTGATGGAGGCATCTTTTCAGGAAGCCTAGGTTTACGGTGCAGAATAAAAGACTGGGGCGAAAGTTGCTCGCCCCAAGGTGTGATTGACCGCCACTGCGATTATTGTTCTATGTCTCGCCGTTTGGGGCTGCGATTGGGATCGCCCGACAATAAACCAAACACAAACAGTAGCACAAAAAATGCAATAACCACGTAGACAGCTATTTTCAGGGTTAGCATACTGCTATCACATATAAGAACTACTTTCCGATCATACCGTTTTAGCGGGTAAGGGTCGGAAGTCACTTTCCTTCCCTACCCTAAGAACGGTACGTGACAGTTTCCCATCATACCGCTCCAGCCTTACTTCTAGCCTTCAACTGGTTTTACTATGTACCTGTTTATGACAAGCTCTATGTAGGTGAGCTAGATTTTCTGGGTCGTCTAGTCCATCTTTCTCAACAGCTACTATGTGGTGGTTTCGATTTCTTCTCCTTAAGCTCATCCCCCGCTTAAAAGACGGGGGGATTTCGCGTCATTCGTCATTCGTCGTCAGTAAAGTTAGATAGACGTTAGTACAAACACCAATAACCAATGACCAATGACGATCCCCCTTTGTGTAGGCTTCATCCCCAAATAACGATGCCCAAAGCCCATTTATCTAAAAGCTTATTCCAGTTAACTATTATTCGTACATTCATAGCCTGCTTCACATTGATTTAGTAGGCGAAAAGCATCTGGCTGGTTAAAGGTAAAAGTCGGTTAAAATATGCATGTTTGTTGCTATTTGTCAAGCGGAGCTAATTGGCGATCGCTACACTAATCCAATTAAAAATAAAAGGAGGGCTTAATCTAGTGTTCGCTATTTTCTATTGCTTTTATTTAAAAAAATTAACCTACCATACTTCCGGTAGTTCCTTTTGAAACTTCCAGAAATTGACTGATTTTATATTCATAAGCAGTGCCAAATTGATAACTAATTCTTTTGTTAAGGTTTTTGATCTTTGTGTTATTATATATCTTGCCATTTCTACATAGCAACATATTTTTTCATACCAACTAATTTGAACGCGACTAATTAAAAATAAGCGTTCGAAAAACAGTTTCCATTGTGGAAACACGAACTTCCTTCTTTTCATTGGGTCAAACCAAAGGATGCGTTGAGCGTAACCACGATGCGCTTTCATTGATCTGTAGGGATGATCTCTTTTAAAAAAAAGAAGCTCTGGTACTTCGTGGAACTTACCGAGAAGAGCAAATTCTTCTAGCAAAATTAGGTCTGATGCGATATAGTTTCCGATTAGCGCTGTCGTCTGAAGAACGTTTGCCCGTATTACCCCATAAATTGGCATCCAGGCTCCTTCACTTCGTTTCCCCAAATTTCTTGCTTTGTGCAGCTCATGATAGCGTTTAAAGCGCTGATGGGATTTTGGTGAATTAAGGTTGAGGTTCTCTAAGAGCCTTTCTACGTGCCTACCCTCTTCGTCAATTAAAGTTGACCTAGAATAAGACAAAATCGCAGAAGGTTTACTATCCAACGCCTCAACACATTGCTTTAAGAATTCTGGTGCATACAAATCGTCGTGATTAGCCCACATAAAGTACTCACCATTAGACAAATCGACAACATGATTGAAATTTCGAGTAGCGCCGAGGTTTTGTTCGTTGCGGTAGTAACGGATGTGGTTATCTTGAGCAGCGTATTCCCGGCAAATTTCTTCTGTACTGTCAGTGGAAGCGTTGTCCGAGATGATTAATTCAAAATCCTCAAATGTCTGAGCTAAAAGTGAATTTAGCGCCTCTTTCAGGAAAAAATCCCCGTTGTAAACGGGCATTCCAATGCTTACGCGCGGCTGAGAATAACTCATTTTTCTTGCCTCCTTTACTAAATCTCAATTTGTGAACTTACTAAGCTTTGTTTGCCAGTTTTTCATCCACTCTTAACCACATGGAAAAGATTATAAACTTTTCTTAAAGGGAAACAATCTCTGCATTTACTCCCATATCGTCAAGCGTTTGCTTAATTTCCTTGCAGTAGATGGGATTCATCACAATTACCTGATCCGGCTTATATTCTTTCAAAAATTCTGGTGGCACAATCTCTTTGCCCACGCCAGGGATGAATTTGCCATGACGATGAGGATTAATGTCGATGACATATTGAATTTTGTCTACAGTATCGAGGGTAGTCAGAAAAGCGACGCATTTGGAACCTGAACCCCAGACAACTACTCGCTTGTTTTGTGCGTGCATCTGCTGTAGATGTTGTTTCCACTGCGTCAGTTTGTTTTGAATATGGCTAGCAAAATACTTAACATCTTGGGCTGTCTGTTCCTGGCTTTCTTCTAACGGATGAATTTTGTGGGATGGTGTGGCGACAGGTTGAGCTTCAATTAAGAGATATTGTTCCCCATAGGCTCGATATAAGTCTGTCACCTCAAACCCGCAGGAGCGAAATAAACGTGCTAAGGAACCTGGGGTAAAGTAAGAGCAATGCTCATAGTAAATGTCCTCGAAGGAAAGGTTCTGTAGTACGCGAGTTGTATCGGGGATTTCAAGGACAACAGTGGTGTCGAGGCGCGAGCCCATGGAATCGCGCACGGTTTGCACAAATTCCGCAGTAGGATAAATATGCTCTAGGGTATGGCGACAGCAGATAAAATCACCCATATACTCGGCGTGGCGCTGGGAATAATAGTCTTGAATGAAAGTTACGCGATCAGCGGCTTCACTTTTTATTCGCCCGGGCACAGCAGAAGGGTCAATTCCCACACCGCAATTGTTACCCAATTCGCATAGCAGCAGTAGGAAATCCCCCTTGCTGCAACCAATCTCGACAATATCCTTGTTGTGCAAATCGTATTTCTCAATCAGGCGATTGGCTAAATCGAGAGCAAACTGGTTAAAGGTGGGGGAAAAACTCTGTTGATCCTCGTAATTGGGCGCATAAGCCGACCACTTGCGGTCAAACGCTACGTTAGTGATGAAGCCACAATGGTCGCAAAAGCCTAAAACCACATCACCGCAGGGAAAGTCTAGGGCTTCCTGCTGAGTGGGCAGCATCAAGCAACTGTGGACGGGAACGTTATGCACTTCGTAGAAAAGGGAGAGTCCTTTGCTGTTGCAGTTGGGACAGAGATGTTCTTCTAGCGTATATGCTTTATCCGTCTGTTCTAGTAGCGGCTGTATCATAGTAGATCCTTAATTAGTTAGTTGAGTTTTCAATTGAAAGGTACTTCTTCATCTAGTAGGGAGAAGGGGGTTGGCTAGACAGATAAACCATTGCTTCTAGCGACCTCCAGCGCTGTTTGTCATTGACAGTAAGATACTGGTGCATCCCATCCTCAGAAAGTTGAAAGGATGTTTTCCCATCATCTTCCACTGAAATTTTCCCCGGTTCAGAAAGGTGGAAGTATCCGTCATCTGGTCTTACTGCATAGAGAACAGAAGTTAAGTCCCAACTAGGTCGGTCGTAAGGCATGTCCATATAATGGCGATAAGCATCTGCAATGGGATGGTTTTCTACGTAGTTATAGTGATGTTGAATGCTGCTGGCAGGGTAAAGGATGGATTTGCCGACTTGGTAGCCACTGGCAACCATCCGAGTGGGCCATTCAGCGAAGAGTTTTTTTGCCGAGGGCAAGTCGACGTAAACGTTGTAATTACGCTCTCCCGTGGGAAAAGCGCCAGCCATAATGGAAAGCAGACGGACTTTACGCTTAACTAACTCTTTGCCAGTTAGGGGGCTCTGCGAGTCGCCGGGTGAATCGAGAAGGCGTGCCAAGTTAGTGCTGAAGCCCACCTGAACTATAGTCACCGCACCGTCTGGTTCTTCAGCAAGGATGCGGCGAAGTAAGTCAACGGCTTCTGGTGCTGCTGAACCATCCGTCAAATCATGGGGATACACGAATGACCCATCAGGATGTTTCTTCTGGGCAGGAACCTGAATCATGTCTTTACTTTTGGGTTTCTTGCCGTCTTGCACCATGCCAATCGGAATTTCCCCCCTGCCGTAAAAGGTGTTCAACAGGTCTAGGTAGGGGGCTGCCCACTTGTTGTCCTTGGTGATAGTGACAGCGAGTAGCTTGGCTTCTTGACGACTTTCAAAGGCGTGAAGCATGGCGAGGGCAAGCGCATCATCAATATCGTTACCCATGTCGGTGTCGAAGATGATGTGCTTAGAATGGGTTTCGCCGAAGGTGATGTTATCATCAGGCGCTTGATAAGATTTTACACTTCCTAGGGTTAGGAGAAATAATAAAAGTCCGCCTATTATGAAGTTTAGCTTGTTTTTTTGGATCGCTTTTTTGAGCATAGATTTGCGGTCAATTAAACTCCTTTATTGTCTCTGCGAGACCTTTTTTATCTGTAGTAAAAAATTGACATTTATGCTGTTAACCGATTTTGATTTAGAAGAAGGTGGTCCCCTAAACTTAGTTGGCGTTTCCGTCTATTTCTAGGACTTCTCGATTTGTTTTGTTGAGATGCGTCAAGGTGCTTCCACACTTTATATAGGTTTCGCCACTGCACCTTGTCATCTGTTTCCCATCCGACTTTAGCTGCCGCTAACCCCATAGCAGCCCGGATTCTTGCATGAACTCCTTTTAGTTCTAAATAACGCCCAATCCGACCCCGATAATCCAGCAATTCTATTTCCTTGCCCCATCTTTTGGTATAAGAAATAGGGGTTCTCCAATCCATTCTGTTTTATCCAAATAAATCTCTAGTTTAGAAGCTAATTTTTTATTGTTTAAGCTGTTTGGGGGAAACTTGGATACATGTTCAACCAGGTTTTCTGTGTGTGTACTAATCCCCGGTGGCCATGCGATATCCTCCGGCACTTTTCTACTATCCTTGCATCGGAATCGGTAAAAATGGCAGCTTGAAAATTTTCTAAAGATTTTTCAATGGCAAACGCTTGTCGTGATAGCAATGCAAAGTGCCTTTCTGTTTATGTGGAAATGCTACAACGTTGGGATAGTTATTTAAAAAGCTAGGATAGTCTGTACCCACTATAACTTTATGGTTGGATGCATACCTTTCTAAATCTTCAATTAGATTCTTAGCTTGAACCCTATATGGCTTGCCTAAGGCTAGGGTGCAAAAGCAAAAATTATTGTTTTTATCCATTACAACAGTCCCAAGTTTAGTTTAAATCTGCTAACACGAAGTCTTAGTTCGAGAGGTTATCTGCCTGATTGAGCATTGTTTATTCGACTAGGTTAGAAGTATCTAAATTATGCTCGTAAATTTTCGGGATTTGTTTTCAATTCCAAGCGATTAGAAACTACTTTAGCAGGCACGCCAACTGCAACTGAGTAAGAGGGAATATCCTTGGTTACTACTGCACCTGCGCCGATTACACTGCCCTGACCAATAGTGATTCCATCTAGGACTTTTACGCCACTGCCTAACCAGCAGTCATCCTCAACCACAATTCCTTTGCGAGTGGTTCCTTGCTCCCTAATCTTACGCATGGGATCTCCGAAGTTATGATTGTTAGCGTAGATTCCTGAGTGGGATGAAACGAGACAGTCTTTGCCAATTTCGACATAACCGGAACCCGATATACAAGCGTAAGGACCAATGTAGGTACGCTCACCAATATCAATTTGTGTGTGCCTACTGGGGTTAACATTTTCCCCTTTGATATAAACACCTTTATCGAGGCTGACTCGCTTGCCAAGGCAAATTTTATTGCTGTACCCATTGCCGTTAATGCAAACATTACTGCCCAGCACAGCACCATCGCCAAGACAAATTATTGCGTTTTGATCGCTGCCGCTGAGGTAAACATGGCGTTCAATGCTGACGCGATCGCCCATTTCAATGCAGTTGGCATGGCTCAATCTAACACCGGGGTGAATGCGAACAGACTTGCCCATCTGGGCACAAATCCTACGGTAGAGCCAAGTTCGCAGCACCATACACGGTTTTACGGGAGGAACCCACTCCGCTAGTGCACTCAAGGCAGATTCTTTCCGACGTAACCACTTAGTACCCATAGTCGATAAATTCCCAGGTTGATGTCTTAGACTGATTTTTTGCTTAATTTGAGTACGGCTCGCTTCACACCTGAGCGCAAGGGCTTAGAGCGTAGTGAACTCTTCAGGGCAGTCTGGATGGCTGGGGAACTCCGTGCCAATGAGCCTTCTACCCAGCAAGCTCGATTGTGACGGGGGATTTTTGCTCTGATGAGAGACTGAGGAACGTGCCGCCAGTCATAGGAGTTGGCAAGGCGCAACCAACCACCATCCTCACCGTGACCATCTTCCCAAGGGAAATCTCCCCAAGCCTTTGCCTCCCAATAAGAAGGATTTAACCAGAAGGATTTCAGCACTTGGGCGGAAGCTTCGCGCACATCTGCCCAGGGATTCACTAAACTCTCATCGAGCAGCAAATTTTCTGTAAAAGCGTAAACTGTCTGCCTGACGAGGGGAAGCCCCCATTCGATTACCCTTTGGTTGCATTCCTCGCTAAAAACTGGTTGAACTTGCTCGCCTTCGTCGGTGAAGCTAACGACTGTACCGTGATCTCCGGTACAGAACATTTCCACAGGAACGATCCCCCACTGAGGCAAAAACCCTTTCAAGCCTGTACTGAAGCGCTCATCAAAGAAGTAGCCTTCCTTGGTGCCTTGATGATGCTGGGAACCATTCCTCAAGCCATAATATAGACCCACAGGCAGCACTCCTGCCTCTTGGGAAGTATTTAAGAGTGTGGCGAGCGAGTCTAAGGTACTACCAAGCCAACTCAAATCGACCATTCCTTTGGGGGTTGAGTCTAGCAGTCCTTCTTGCTCTAAATACTTCATCAAGACTTGTCGCTTTTGGGCTGCTTTGTGAAAAATGAGTTCGCGGACTTGAGGTTCTTCGAGCAGTGGGTGTAGTGTCTGTAATTCCTCACAAGTGAGATTGCGAGACCAGTCTTTTTCTGGGAATCCCAAAGTAACCAAGCGATCGCGAATTTCTTCGGGACAAATGCCCACCCGAGCCAATAAGTCTTCAACCGAGAGAAAGTCTGTGCGCTCCCAAATCCAGTTAGGTCGATTCAACATCCGGGATGCCTGCTGCTCGTCATTACCCATTACGGCGGGCAGATACCATGAAACTCTGCTGGCGTGGAGATAGCGAAGCTCGCAATCAATGTTTAACTTGTCAACTAATCGGCGGGCGATTTCGAGCAAAATCTGACCATCTCTTGCGACGAAATAAAGTCGCTTCAAGCCCAACTGATTAGCCCGCTGGAGTGTCCAGAGGACATAGCCGACTAGCGTTGGTGCCACTACCCCAGCAGCGACATCGCGCAGTGCGTCTTCTTGACGAGAGGATGCAGGAGTGCTTAAGCGCGCTAATCGGGAAGCACCAGCCATCGCCCCAGACAATCCTTCTGTTGCCCAGTCATAGGAGGAGAGCGTTTGTTCATACCGATTGGGGTTGCCTGGCTGGAAATGCTCAATTTGAAGTCCTACTTGTTTGGCAGCGCGAACATCAGAACGCAAATTGTCGCCCCAGTGAGTTACCTGAGCGGGTGAAACTCCTTCACGGCGAAGCAACTCTCGGTAAAGTTCCCCTGTGCGTCTCGATTTGTTTTCCTCACAAGAGACATACAAAGCATCACCCTCTACCCAAAATTCGTGGCGAGTTAACTGCTCTAGGATAAACTCCGCAGGCAAATACATATTGGAGGTAAACACCACGCGCTTGCCTTGCTTGCGTTCCGTTTGCACACGTTCCTTTGCCCCCGGTACAGAGCGAAGAAGTTCCGCCTCCAAAGCACATTCGAGATTGATTAATTTATCGCGTTGTTGCTCGCTTAGTCGCAGTGCTGTTGCTAGTTCTGTGTAAATTTGACGCAGAGAATAGTTTGCGCCGACATTGATGTGGGCACGGTACTCAGCTTGGCTGCGGGCACGAGCAAAGGCTTCCGGCGTGTACTCAATGAGGGACTTACTCGAGAGTCGCTTGCCGAGTAGGAGAAAGACTACCTCTTGTGAACCCACGGCTCGCGTTAAAACTGTGTCAAAGACATCGAATGAGGAGACTTGCATTTTCATTACCTCGCTGAAAATTATTTGATTTATATAAATTTATCGGCTGAGGGCAAGTTTTTTGGTATGAAAATAACCATTTTGGCTCTCTAAGATCTCATTAAAAAGAGATTTATATTTTCGTGCGTATTGCTCTAGCGTAAATTCTCGTTCAGCTTTTTCACGAGCAGAGTAAGATAGTTTTTGGAGGCGATCGCGATCTTTTAGTATCCAGGCAATCCCTTGAGCCAAATCTTCAATGGAGTAAGGTTGAGCTAGATAGCCATTTTGCTGGTGTTCAATTACATCCGGCATCCCACCAACTTTAAATGCGACGCAAGGGGTTCCACAGGCGATCGCTTCTAAGACAGTATTGGGCAAATTATCCTGCATCGAGGGTGCAACAAAAACATCCGCTGCCGAATAAGCAAGTGCTAGGGATTGGGTGTCGTTTAGTTTGCCTAAATAATGAGATTTAAATCCCAAATCTAGTTGCTCACTTGGCTGAGAAAAACCAAAAGTAATCACTTCTGTATTGTCTTGGCATCCCGACTTACTCAGGTTTTGCAGGGCTGGCTGAAGGAGATGAAATCCTTTTCTGTGACTATTCCCCCATGCCCCAAACAGAATCAGTTGTTTATATTGCGGTAAATTAAGTAGTTTTCGCGCTATCTGTTGCTCTGTAGGCTGATACTTCTTAGTATCAACAGCAGTGGGAATGACTTCCACTCGTCTATCTTTGAAAAAAGAGCTAGAACTGGCACATTTAGCTAACCAGGAGCTAGGAGTGACAACAGTTAAATTAAGGTTTTTCCATGCCTTAGCTTTGCGCTGCCACACCCAACGCGATAGATCACAATCTTGAGTGCTTCCCAGTTGAGGACAAGCACCGCAGGAATCGGTGTAGCGATCGCAATGTTGGCTATAGTGACATCCTCCTGTGAATGCCCACATATCCGAGAGAGTCCAAACCAGGGGCTTATTTAACTTCGGAATACTCTCTATTTGTAGGAAGCTAGCACAAGTCCAACGCAGGTTAATAATATCTGGATTGAGTTGCGCCACCTTTGACGGAATCGGGTAGGCGGGAAACCACTGGAGACTAAAAGAGCTACTGCGATCGCGGTTAGGATAAAATTTCAGTGGTAAGCTATCTAGGCGTTGCTCTGACTTCAGCTTACTCAGTTTTTTTACTAGCTTATGCTTGGGGACGGTAATGACAGCTTCATCATCGCCAAACTTCGTTTGCACCAATATCTGAGAATCCATACCGAGGTTTTGTAAACTCTGGTGCAGTCGATAAGCAGAACCACCAGCCCCGCCTTCAAGGGAAGTGCTTATTAGTAAAACTTTCATAAATTTCTAAATTAATTAACATGGGCATTTGGCATTGCTAAAACTGAGGAGCGATCGCAGATTCTCTCGTACTGGTAATATAAATCGTTTGCAACCCGATCAAAGGAAAAATTTTCGAGCGATCGCTGTCGCCCCGCTTCTCCCATCGATTTCCTTAAATCCTCATTCTGGAGTAAGCGTAGAATTGCATCAGCTAATGCAGAAGCATCACCTCGCTCCACCAACAGTCCAGTTTTGCCCTCTTCAACAATTTCTGGGAAAGCACCACTTTGTGTTGCAATAACGGGAACTCCGGTAGCCATAGCCTCAATAAGCGGAACTCCGAAGGGCTCATTCCACACGGATGGAAAAACAAAAATATCCGTATTCTGGTAATAGTTAACCAATTGCGAGTGTGGAACCGAACCTGTAAAGGATACTTGGTTGGCTACGCTAGAATGCTCCTGCATATGCGATAGGTGGTTGAGCCAATCATCACGATAAAACGAAGCCAAATCTAAAACCTTGGGATCGTTACTTAACCCCACCACAAATTCATAGTTTACTGCTGCTTTTGAACCGACAAGTTCGAGCTGCGTCTCTGGATATTGCTCAACTACTTTTTGAAATGCTTCTAAGAGGACATGTACTCCCTTTTCCGGTGAAACTCTGCCGACAAACAGTATTTTTTTGGCACTGTTTTCCTTCGCGCTGTGCTTATTGTTACCAATAAATCGGTGGATATCTACGCCATTGTGAACAGTTTTGCATAGACTAGCAAATTGTGGAAAACGTCCGCTAATTTCTTTAGTAATATAGTCGCTACAACTAAGAACCAAATTAACTTGGCAAAGCCGCCGCTCGGTCATGGCGTAATCTAGTTGTGTCAACCACTCGCACCGCATATTCAGAACGATTTTGATGTTAGGATTGAAGGCTCGAATTATGGGGACAAACTGAGAAAAGTTGAGAACGTGTACAAGATCACATTGCTGATTTCTCAAGTCAATCGCTATTTGTAAAATATATCCCAAATAATAAAAACTAGAAGAAAAAAGAGGACGTTTACTGTTAGAGCGTTTGGGAAAATGCTCAAAACTTTTCAGAATTTTAATTAATCCTCGATCAAGGATGAGCGGCACCTGCTTATAACAGACCTCTTGTCGATATTCTATTTCTTTTTGAAAAGGATTTTTTTGAAAAGATTTTGTATAGACAACAACTTCGCAAGACTGAGATAGTTTTTGTGCGATTTTTGAAACCCAAATTCCTAAAGAGTTTTTCTGGGGCAATAGCACTTCATCAAAGGGTTGAGTAACAAAAGCTACTTTCATTTTGGAAATCCTTTTATTGCTTACTGAGCGGTTCCGAGAGTAAAATAGAGTGCTTCACTACCCAGAACTGGCCAGAACTGGTATCAGTCCTTTACTAAAAGTAGATGGGGGTGAAAACAATCTGAAGTTATTACACCCATCTACCTACGTGAAAGTCACCCTCACCCAACCCGACTAAAAACTCTACACTATGGTAGGTTCCGGGATGGGGATAATAAACTTGCCTCCCTGCTGCCGATAAGCTTCCTGCTGCTGCAAAATTTCATCAGCAAAGTTCCAAGCTAGGAGCAAAACGTAATCTGGTTGATCTTCCAGTAGCTTTGACGGTGGAAAGATGGGTAAATGATTGCCGCCCATGTAACGACCATGTTTAAATTGGTTGAGGTCAACCACATAATCAACTAGTGTTTGGTCAATCCCCACATAGTTGAGCATTGTTGTTGCTTTAGCCGCTGCCCCATACGCTGCAATCGTCTTTCCTTGTTGTTTGAGATCCCAGAGAATCTGTAACAGAGAACGCTTGATTTCCAAGACGCGATCTGCAAAATCACGGTAGTAATCAGCGCTATCAACGCCTCGCTCGGCTTCTTCTTGGAGTAGCCCTTTAACCGACTCAGTCACTGCTTCATAAGGCTTTACAAATAGGCGTAAAGAGCCACCATGAATGGAGGTGCGTTGGATATCATTGAGAAACAAAGAATGTCTTCTAAATAACTTGTCCAATGCTGTTACTGAAAAGTAGCAGAGATGCTGGTGATAGATGGTGTCAAATTCGCAATCATCAACTAGGTCAACCACGTAAGGCGCTTCCATGACAGCAACACCATCATCTTTCAAGAGAATGCCTATGCCTTCGACAAAGCCGTTCAAATCGGGCACGTGAGCCAAAACATTGTTGGCAAGAAAAACATCTGCCTCGCGCCCCTCCGCACGCAACTGCTGTGCCAGGTCTTTGCCAAAGAACTTGCAAAGTGTGGGAATACCCCCTTGCTGCGCCGCCTCAGCCGGTCCTGGGGCTGGGTCAATGCCCAGCACGGGAACGCCACTTTCGACAAATTTCTTCAGCATATACCCGTCATTACTGGCAGCTTCCACAACCAAGCTGTCGGCGTGGAGTTGCCTCGACTGAATTAATGCTTGGGCACTCTCCCCAAAGTGTTGCAAAAGGCTTCTCGAGACAGACGAGAAATAGGGGTAGTCCTGACCAAACAGGATTTCTGGGGGAACCGTTTCTGTAATCTGGGCTAGTCCACAGTGGGGACAAAAAGCGAGGTCGAGGGGAGCGGTATATTCTGGTGACGCAAGCTGCTCTTTAGTCAGCAGGGCATCAGCCAGGGGCGTGTGACCAAAAGAGAGAACTAGCTCCACCTCAGGGCTCTCACAAGAGCGGCAAGTTGGCTGTGAGTCATGCATTTGCGGGGTTCCGATTAGCTTATCTCACTAAGTGCTGGTGCTTCGGTTCTCCAGCGCAGGGTTTCGTCCAAACGCCCAGTTTCTAATAACTGTTGGATGTGGGCGATGCGCTTGTATCTCGCTCCTTCAAAGTCTTCGAGGGTTAATCCCACTTTTTGATAAGCGGCATAGAGTTGTTGTGCCCCCCGCTGGGCATCCCATTGGGGTTGGAATTCGGGAAGAGTCTGCATGATTTTGCTACAGTCAACCCGATAGCAGCGCTTATCTGGTGTACCATCGGAGGCATATTCAACCTGGCAGCCTGGAACCGTCTGTTGGACAATCTCGGCTAATTCCCGGATGCGATAGTTGTCTTCGTTGCGTCCCACATTGAACGCCTGATTGTGGACAGCCTCGCGCGGCGCATGCAACGCAGCAATAAAGGCACGGGAAATATCTTCGATATGCACAATCGGTCGCCAGGGAGTGCCGTCACTTTTGATGTATACTCGAGCTGTGGTGAAAGCCCAAGCGACCAGGTTGTTCAGTACCAGGTCGAAGCGCAGGCGGGGAGATACGCCATAGGCAGTGGCGTTGCGTAGATAGGTGGGACTAAACTGGGAGTCAGCCAGCTTTGCCACCTCCTGCTCTACACGCACTTTGGAAGTGCCATAGGGAGTGACCGGATGGAACTCTGATTCCTCATTCAGCCAGTCACTTCCCCCCGCCCCATAATTACTACAGGAAGACGAGAATAGGAAGCGCTTGATTCCCGCCGCTTTTGCTAGCTTGGCGAAGCGGACTGAAGCGAAATGATTGATCTCGTACGTCAGGGTGGGATTGAGGTTGCCCAGGGGGTCATTGGAGAGTCCTGCCAGATGAATGGCAGCATCGAATCCCTCCAGGTCAGACGCTTCCACGTTACGGATATCCTTTTTCAGTTCCGGGATGGAGTGAATTCCTTCTCCGAAGGTGCTTCGCTCAAAGAAGTCGCTATCTAGCCCGACTACCTCATGCCCTTGGGCTAGTAGCATAGGCACCATTACCGTTCCGATGTAACCCTTGTGACCCGTTAATAAGATTCGCATTTTGTTGTTTCTCCCAAATTTTCCAAGGTGCATCACCGCTTTGCCAGAGGCTTTCTAGCAAGCGCTTATCGCGCATGGTGTCCATGCATTGCCAAAAGGAAGTATGGCGATATGCCATCAACTGACCGTCTTGGGCGAGTCGTTCTAGTGGTGCCTTTTCCCATTGGGTGTCGTCGCCCTCGATGTAGTCGAACACCCCTGGCTCTAGAACAAAGAAGGCACCATTAATCCAGCCTTCTCCAAGCTGAGGTTTTTCTGAAAATTCTGTAATCTGGTCACTTTCGAGTTCTAAATGACCAAAACGTGCAGTTGGTCTGACTGCGGTTAAAGTAGCTAATTTGCCGTGGGAGCGATGGAAGGCTAACAAGTCCTGCAGATTCACATCAGAAACGCCATCCCCCCAGGTCAACATAAAGGTTTCATTTCCCATATAGGGGGCGAGTCGCTTGATGCGTCCGCCGGTGTTGGTGTGAATTCCGGTATCGATTAGGTCGACTGTCCAATCTGGGCAGTAATCAGTATGTTTTGTTACCAAACCATCCTTCAAGTTCACAGTGAGGTTACTATTGAGAGAGCAGTAGTCCACCATGTACTTTTTGATCACCTCACTCTTGTATCCGAGGGCGATCGCAAAATCATCGAAACCATAGTGGGAGTAATGCATCATGATATGCCAGAGGATGGGTCGTCCACCGATTTCTACCATTGGCTTCGGTTTGGTTTCGGTCTCTTCGGCTAAACGAGTTCCAAGACCACCAGCAAGAATTGCGACTTTCATAGGAAATCTCCTCTAATTTCTTAGTGACTATATGACTACTTTGTTAACTCAATTACCTCGTTTATTAAAACTAAAACTTGGGATGAGATTGAGCAATTTAGTGAGAGGGAATAATTTCATGAAAAAGTACCAGGCTAACTCGACTGCATTTTTTTTTGTCTTTTTTTTGTGACTCGATACTTAATTCTTCCAGAAATAATCATATTTTTATCTCTGAGAATCCTCCTTACTGAGGAACCACTCAGTTCAATGCCAGTTTTGTGCGCTAGATAGGTAGCTAAACGTTCCCCTGTCCACTCTTTCTTGTCGTATCCCACCTCAAAAGGCTCTTTATTAATTGCTTCCATCAACAATCGGTTATACTCTTCTGTAGCTTTGCGATAGTTTCCTTTCTCTCGCCCGTCTTTAAGGCTATCGATATCATTCGGGTCTCCATGCGTACACCAGTAGGCAACAGTTCGGTAAGAACAGCCAATGAAGCTGCTTATTTGCTGATAAGTCTTTCCATCGTTGCTAAGAAGGAGTATCAAAGCTCGTTCTCTCACACGCGGGCTATTGCTTTCTTGAATAGCTTCTTGCAACTTTTTGAGTTGCTTCTGGCTCAGGAAGTTTTTAGTAGGCATATTTACAAACCAACATTCACCAGATTTTCACCTGAACGAATTAGGAGTAATCCTAGCGCGATAAATCGGGTTTGTAGGTAATAAAAAAGTAAGGATAAAACTGCGTATTCAAATTGCAAAAGCACTTTTGTTTGCAAGTTAGCGTTTGACTTTCTATGGGTGGAAAAAAAGCAGCTAGGGATATTTAACTTTGTGTAAATCTGCCGCACAAAAGCCTGGTAGTGATTAGAAAGTGAGATAATTGCTGGGGTTATGGGGGGCGCTTGGCACTCTAATCTTTATGGGAAGTTACCTAAAGGGGGTGAAGTGAGGATTTGGCGATCGCGGTTTTAGAAAGGCTTCTATTTATTATTAATCCGAAAGTAGAATAGATTTCATGCAGGAAGTGTCCATCCGTGAAGCATGAAACTTGAAGATGCCCGCAGCCTATCGCCCGGAGCGCAACAGG
>PXPT01000173.1 GCA_003021505.1 Cyanobacteria bacterium QS_4_48_99
CAAACGCCCTGGTCGAAGCTTGAGTCCCACTGAACGCCACTACCACCGAGAGCTAGCTCCTCTACCAGTGGTCTGCGAAGACGTGATTGGCTGCCTCACCATCTTTAAATCCTTTCTGAACGCTACCGCAACCGCCGCCGAGGTGTTGGCTGGCGCTGCCATCTCATTGCTGGGCTGTACCACTTCCAACTTTCCTTCTCTACTAGCTAATTTGTGCAAGAGGTCTAGTGAGATATGTTTTGTGTCTATAGAGAGTGATAGTAGTTTCTATTTATTAACATGAAATGTCTTCTATGTGGTCATCGCAAGGTTCAAAAACCAGGAAAAATATGCAGACTGAAGATAGGGTGACAGCATCCCATGTAGAAGCTGCGATCGCAGCTAGCCAGAACTACCTCCTTTCCATCCAATACCCTGACGGTTACTGGTGGGCAGAACTAGAAGCCAATGTCACCATGACGGCGGAAGTAGTGCTGCTGCATAAAATTTGGGGAACAGACGAAACTAGACCCCTGGACAAAGCAGAAACTTACATCCGCAGGCAGCAGCGAGAACACGGCGGCTGGGAACTTTTTTATGGCGATGGCGGGCAACTCAGCACTTCCGTAGAAGCTTACATGGCACTGAAGTTGCTAGGCGTTCCCGAAACTGACCCCGCAATGGTGCGATCGCGTACTTTCATCTTAGAACGGGGTGGAATCAGCCAAACGCGCATTTTTACTAAACTCCATCTGGCGCTGATTGGGTGTTACGACTGGCGCGGTGTTCCCTCTGCCCCCCCTGGGCTGATGTTGCTGCCACAGTCTTTTCCTATCTATGAAATGTCGAGTTGGGCGCGGGGTAGCACAGTGCCGCTGTTAATTGTCTTGGACAAAAAGCCTGTCTTTAGAACCAATCCCGCGATTAGGTTGGACGAACTTTATGTCGAAGGAGTGAACAACGTTAAGTTTGAATTACCTCGCCATTCAGATTGGACAGATTTGTTTGTTGTCCTCGATGATGCCTTCAAATTTGCTGAAGATCTGAATCTAGTTCCTTTCCGGAAAGAAGGACTTGAGGCAGCAGAAAAATGGATTTTAGAACGACAAGAAGCAACTGGAGACTGGGGAGGGATTATTCCCGCGATGCTCAACTCGCTGTTGGCGTTGCGCTGCTTAGATTACGATGGGGCAGATCCAGTGGTGGAACGGGGCTTGCAGGCGGTGGATCGCTTTGCCATCGAGACTGAAGAAACCTACCGGGTACAGCCTTGTATATCGCCTGTGTGGGATACCGCTTTGGTAATGCTTGCTCTGGTGGATTCGGGATTATCGCCCGATCATCTTGCCCTAGTTCAGGCGGGAGAATGGTTACTAAGCAAGCAGATTCTCGACTATGGCGATTGGGCAGTCAAGAATAAGCAGGGTAAACCAGGGGGTTGGGCATTTGAGTTTGACAATCGCTTTTATCCCGATGTAGACGATTCAGCAGTAGTAGTGATGGCGTTGCAGGCAGTGCAACTCCCGAACGAAAAACTGAAGCAGGAAGCGATCACGCGTTGTGTTGCTTGGATTGCCTCCATGCAGTGTCAACCAGGAGGTTGGGGTGCTTTTGATGTCGATAACAACGCCGACTGGCTGAACGAGCTGCCCTATGGCGATCTTAAAGCAATGATCGACCCCAACACGGCGGATGTTACTGCCCACGTCTTAGAAATGGTAGGGCGCTGTAGTTTATCCCTCGACGATCAAAACCTCAAACGCGCTGTAGCCTACCTCACTGGTGAACAAGAACCGGAAGGCTGCTGGTATGGTCGTTGGGGAGTAAACTACATTTATGGAACGGGTACTGTTCTCCCTGCCCTCTCCCTAGTTGCACCTCAGTCTCACCAATCCCAAATCCAACGAGGTGCAGATTGGCTAAGGAGTTGCCAAAATCCCGATGGTGGCTGGGGCGAGAGTTGCCGAAGCTATGACAATCCGGATATCAAAGGAGAAGGGGAAAGTACCGCATCCCAAACAGCTTGGGCGTTAATTGGTTTGATAGCGGAGGCAGAAGCAACAGGAAAGTCGAGCGAGGAAGCCATAGAGCGAGGAGTTCGTTATCTATTGGAAACTCAGCGCTCCAATGGCACTTGGTATGAGCCAGAATTTACAGGCACCGGCTTTCCTAGTCACTTTTATCTGAAATACCACCTTTACCAACAACACTTTCCTCTAATCGCTCTGGGGCGTTATTATTTCAGGTTCGGTTAAACACTGTTAGGACAGATGCGGATATGTGGGGACAGGGGGACGCGGAGACGTTCTTGATTAGGAGTAATTAATCTCAAAAGTAAATTGCTCTCAAGTAATCATTACTTCTGTTCCATGATTGTCTTGAGTTGATTGAGAGCGTCTTCCACCTGCTTTTGAGGGACGGAGCTAAAAAGTTTGCCAATCCCGGCTCCTACTGCACCACCTGGGGGCTTATAATCGCTAACGAACTTAACCTCAGTGCCATTGCCATCGGAGGTGGGATAAAAGCTTGCACGAGCAGACTGGTTAACGGCTGCCCCTTCCACAGATTCCCAGGCAATGGACTCATTCTCTTTGTCCTCGATAATCTCTGCTTCCCATTCCACGCTTGAACCCATAGGCACATTGGCACTCCATTTCAATCGGTTATTATCAAGAACCTTCACGTAGTTAATATCGTTCATGAAGTTGGGCACATTCTCGAAGTTGCGCCAGTAGCGATAAAGTTCTTCTGGCAATTTGTTGATTGTGAAAGTCTTTTCAGCTTTGATGTCTTGACTCATATCTGCTTTTTCCTGGAGGCTTCTTTCTCAATTCTTTCACAAGTAAAATTAGCGACATCTATCTCCGGTAGAAGAATCCGACGTTTAGATTGAATCACAGCGAGCAAGCATCGAGTGGGAAGTACGGCGAAGAGAGTGAAGGATGAAAGCGGAAGTATGAAGGATAAAAATGTCTTACAGGTATGCGAAGAGTGAAAAGTGCTGTAAATGGCTTCTCAGCTTAACATACGCCCCGCAACACCTACTGATGTATCGGTGCTGTTTCAATTAATCCTTGCCCTGGCAGAGTACGAAAAGCTTTCCCATGCAGTCACGGGTACGCCTGAAGCACTCCAAGAGCATTTGTTTGGCTCGCGCCACTATGCAGAAGCAATTCTGGCAGAGTGGGGAGATGAGACGGTAGGATTCGCTTTATTTTTCCCCAACTACTCGACGTTTTTGACCAAACCGGGGATTTATCTAGAAGATTTGTTTGTGCTGCCAGACTATCGCCGTCGGGGAATTGGTCAGGCAATGTTAACTTATATCGCTCAGTTAGCGATTTCTCGCGGTGCTGGGCGCTTGGAGTGGAGCGTTTTGGATGGGAATGAAAGTGCGATCGCTTTCTACGAACGTCTGGGTGCAACAATCATGGAAGACTGGCGAATCTGCCGTGTCAGTGGCGAAGCGATCTCCAACTTAGCCCACACCAAGAAGGGATAAACGTAAGAGTGCCTGCTTAATCTAAGCCTAATTTTCGACCCCGCACAAAAAACCGCGAGGTAGGTAGATCGTGTAGTTCCGTTAAGCGCAAGCAGTAATTCGTTGCTGGAAAGTTGTTTTTGACAGGTTTAGATCGCTTACTCTATATTATGACTACATAGTCACATAACTATTCAGTCATAACTTGGAAGCTCAATCGCCATGCCCACTCAGACTTTCTTTAATCTGCCCGAGGAAAAGCGGCGAATGATTGTCGAGATTGCGATCGCAGAATTCGCCAACCACGATTACGCCAATGCCTCAATCTCCCGCATCGTCGCCCAGGCAAAGATCGCTAAAGGCAGTTTCTATCAATACTTCCAGGACAAAAAAGACCTTTGTTTGTACTTGGTCAAGTTAGCCAGCGAGGAAAAAATTGCCTTCTTACGTAGCAATAATCCGCCTGAGCTACAGCAAGGTTTCTTCCCCTATCTGCGCTGGTTAATGGGGGCAGGCGCTCGCTTCGATTTGACCCATCCGGCTCTCTCGCAAGTGGTTTACCGGGCAATTTATGGTGAGCTGCCTTTTCGGGAAGAAGCTCACCAGCAAACCAAGGAGATTTCACTGGAATACGTTCAGCAACTTGTCGAACAAGGCATTGCTCAAGGAGATATTGACACCGATGTTGATCCAGACTTAGCCGCTTTCGTTATTAACACTCTTGGTAACGAATTGGGAAAGTTTATCCTCTCCCGGAGGGGAATTTCTCCCAAACAGTTGGCACAGGAAGGTCCCATCGATCTGGATATGCAAAGGATGGAAAATATCTTTGACGAGGTGATCCAAATCCTGGAACGCGGTATGAACTCAAGTAAAAATTGAGACTCGTAATTCTTTTCTAGCTACTTACGATCACTCTTCCATGTCCCCCGAACAGAAAAGAAATAGCAAACAGAATTCTTTAGCAACAACGGAGAAATCTAAAAATCAACCCGTCGCCTATAGGGATACCACTCCCAAAAATGACACCGATTCCCCAGAAAAAACACCAAGCAAACCCTCTAAACGCTCCCAATATAAGAAAGCCTGGTGGCTTGTCCCCCTCCTAGGAGTAGTTCTGGTGATTGGTGGTGTCGCAGTGATGCGTATCCGAAATAACACTGGAGAAGAAACTGTCACCACCACCCAGACTGCCCCCCTGTCAGTGGGGGCAACCGCCGCCGAAATAGAACCGATTCGTGCTTGGGTTTCCAGTGAAGGAACCGTCCAGGCTGCACGGCTCAAGCATCTTACTTTCAATGTGGCAGGGGATGTTACTTATATTACTAATCGAGAAGGACGACCCCTACGGGAAGGTGATCGCGTCCAAAAAGGTGAGCTGCTAGCACGCATTGATGCACGAAACCTACTCGCAGACAAAAGTAAGGCACAAGCCGCTATCGTGGAGGCGCAAAAAGAAAAGTCCGCAGCAGCAGCCGAGGTAGGACACGCCCAGGCACAGGTGGCACAGGCGCGATCGCAGGTGCGACAGAATCAGGCACAGGTCGAAAAAGCCCAATCAGCACTTGAGTTGGCACAAAGCGAACTAGAACGCTACCGAGTCCTCTATAACGAAGGAGCCATTTCCGCTAGCGCCTTTAACTCTCGCCAAAAAGCAGTTAGAGACGCTAGAGCCGAGGTTAGAGCAGCACAAGCCAGTGTTGCCTCCGCTGAGGCTCAGGTGAGAGCAAGCCAAACGCAGGTGAGAGCAGCTCAACAACAACTGGAAGCCACAGAGTCTGGAATTACTAATGCTCGTGCCCAACTGACTCAAGCAGAGGTTGCCTCGGAAGGAACCAGACTTTACGCACCTTTCGATGGGATTGTTGCCTATCTCAACATTAGAGAGAACCAATATTACACCCCCCAGTCACTCAATTCGCAACTGGGAGGGGACTACCAAGGAATCGTGGAGCGAGTGCCGATGGTGGTTATTGATCCCAGTCAGTTTGAAGTGGTTGTGAACCTTCCCGCTTCGAGTGGGGAACGGGTTAGTCCTGGTCAAACAGCAGTCGTTGCCTCAGAGCCAGATAGCAACACCGCCTCAAGGAATGCTCACCAGAATGAAACCCTGGTAGAACGCGCTCGTGCCAGGGGTAAAGTCGTTGCGGTTAACCCAGCCGTCAGTCCTGGGGGGCGCTCAATCCAGGCTACCATTCGCATAACCGCAGGGACAGCGAACTTGCAACATGGCGATCGCGTCTCCACTTGGATTGCAGTCGAACAAAAGTCAGATGCCGTGGTTGCGCCCCTCAATGCCTTCGTCTTCCGCGACCAAAAGCCTTACGTTTTTGTGGTCAATCAAGAAGAAGGGAGCGTCGAACAGCGCTCTGTGGAGCTAGGAATCGAAGGCATTAAGCAACAAGAGATTCAAAAGGGCGTAAAGCCAGGGGAATTAGTCGTGACAGAAGGGCAGAACCGCCTCGTAGACGAAACTCCCGTTGAGGTCAATGAATAAGGCAGAAGCCTCTGTCATCAGTAATTATTCTTCGCCACTTCCCCGCGTCCCCGTGTCTACGCGTCGTTCGGTGCCTCTGCGGTTTATTTTCTGAATCGCTATCAATAATGAGCAAGTTAGAAACTCCTCCAGCTCAAGAGCATTCTAAGCCAGATGTCCGTAAAGCCTCACCCATTGCTCGCTTCTTCTTCCTGCGCCCGATTTTGGGAATTCTGTTAAGTGTCCTACTTGTTGTTGGGGGATTGTTAGGCTATGGGGCGCTAGTCAAGGAATCAAATCCTGATATTGACATTGCCGTCGCCACTGTGACGACTACCTGGGGCGGGGCTGACCCGGAAACCATCGAGCAGGAAGTTACTAACGAACTGGAAAAAGAAATTAAGTCCGTTGAGGGGCTAAACTCTCTAAAAAGCGCTTCCTACAGTGGTTTGTCCCTGATCAATGCTGAGTTTCGCTCTGACGCTGATCCCAATCGCTCGATTAAGCTTCTACGCGATGCCGTCTCTCAAGCAGAGCCACAATTGCCCAGAGAGGCTGAAAACCCCGTTGTTAATCAGGTTTCAGTCAATGATGCTCCCATTCTTACCGTTGCTCTCTTTGGCGATCTCGACCCCACAGTTTTGAGTCGAGCAGCAGAAAGCTTACAAACTCGACTAGAAAAAGTCCCTGGCGTTAGCGAGGTTAACCAGGGCGGGGCGCGAGAAGAAGTCGTTCAAGTTCAACTTAATCCCTCTCGCCTAGCAGCACTAGGAATCTCACCAGCAACCGTGGCAAACCAAATCGAAACGGCGAACCGCGATGCGCCTTTAGATGAGGTGGAAAGTGACACGATTGGCACGCAAGTGCGTTTTTATGGAAAGTTTCGCAGTTTAGAGTCTCTACGCGAACTGCCAATTACACGCCTCGATGACCGAGTGGTTCGCTTAAGCGAGATTGCCTCTGTGCGTCGGGAACTAGAACAGGAAGATACTCGCGCCTCGATTAGTTGGCAGGGGGACGACTTTGAACCGGTGGTCAGCGTTGGGGTCAAAAAAGTGCCAGGACAAGACTCCATCGAAGTAATCAACAGCGTCCTGGCAGAAATAGAGGCAGCGCAACAAAATTCTAATGACTGGCTCCACGGAATGGAGTACCGCGTCATTGCGGATGACTCAGAAATTATTTGGGAGCAGTTGGGCAACCTGTTTACCAATGCCATGCAAGCAACGGCAGCAGTTTTTGTCATTTTGTTTATCGCCCTCTCCTGGCGCGAGGCACTGATTGCTGGGCTTTCGATTCCTTTGACCTTTTTGGGAACCTTAGCAGTTCTCTGGTTGATGGGTCAGACGCTCAACAACATGGTGCTGATTGGCATGGTGGTGGCACTAGGGCTGCTAGTGGATGTCTTCATTTTGATGATGGAGGGGATGCACGAGGCAATTTTTGTCTCTGGTTTGAGCTTTGATCAGGCGGCATTGAAGACAGTGAGAACTTATGCTGCGCCTGCATTTGCGGGTCAATTGACCACTATCTTGGCGATGGCACCACTTATTGCGATTAGCGGCACATTGGGAAAGTTTATTCGCTTGCTTCCGATCACTGCTGTCATTTGCTTGTTGCTGAGTTTTGCGATCGCTCTATTAGTTGACATTCCCTTATCTCGCTTTCTGCTTGCTAATGTCGAGGGTGGCGAAAGAAAGTCCCGGATTGACCGACTCAGCGAAGCTGCTTCTGGGCAGTTTGCCCGCTGGAGTTTGCGGACAACGGTACGCAACCAAGCCACTGCCCGCGCCTGGACGCTGGGGACGATCGCCTTGTTCCTTTGTGCCTGCTTTGCTTTCACTCAAATCCCGACTGTATTTTTTGTGGATTCCGACTCGCGCAAGCTCAGTGTTAACGTCACCATGCCCCCCACAACCACCCTTGACAGCTCCCAGCAAGTCGCGGATGATTTGGGGCAAGTTTTACGTTCTCAAGACTACTTCGAAAGCGTCATTAAGTACGTCGGTCAAACCAGTAACCTGGTAAGTTCCGGGGAGTTGCAGCCCACTGAAGGCAGCTATCTATTGGGCTTCTCTTGCTTGTTCATTCCCGAATCAGAGCGGGAGCAGGTATCTTTTGCCTACCTGGACAACCTCCGACAAGAGCTGAGTGCGGAGTTAGAAGCCTATCCTGGGGCAACGCTAGTTGTGAACCCCGAACGAGCCTCTGGAACTGGAGACCCCATTCAGGTCGAAATTACTGGCAGGGATATGGGGCAACTGCGTGAGATCTCAGCAGAAGTGCAAATGGCATTGCAGCAGATTCCGGGGACAACGGATGTCCGGGATAGTTTAGGGGACTTGCAGCCTGACCTCAAACTGTTGCCCAAGCGCGAGGAACTAGATTTTTACGGGATTAGCGAAGATGAACTCGCTTCCCAAGCGCGCTACTACATGACTACCAATGATGTGGGTGATTTTGTCATCGGCGGTAATCAAGAAGACTTAGAAATTCACCTCAGCACCGCTTGGCAGTCGCGCAATGGTGAAGTAGGGGGTCCCACCCGTCGGGAGGAGCTATTGTCAATTCGCTTCTTTGGCTCAGACAAAGAGGCGATCGCGGCAGGTGAGGTTGTTGAGCCTATCCAAGGGGAGGCTCCCCTATCAATTACTCATCGGAGTGGAGAGCGCACGGTTACGGTTCTCTCCAAGGCAGAAAATCGCACTGTCGGCAAGATTCTTGCTGACCTCGAACCCCAACTCCAACAAATGAAACAGTCCTGGCCCCAAGGCTACACTTACAACTTTGGGGGCGAGTCGGAAGACCAGGCAGAAACCTTTGATTCAGCAGGACAGGCGCTTGGGCTGGCAATTTTCTTGGTGTTTGCCGTGCTGGTTCTCCAACTGGGTTCGTTCCGACAGCCGTTTATTATTCTCCTAACGGTTCCCTTTGCGCTGATTGGCACGATGGGAGGTTTCTTCTTAGCGTGGATTCCCTTTTCCTTCTCCGCCTTTATCGGCATCATTGCCCTAGTCGGTATCGTCGTCAACGACTCGATTGTCATGGTCGATACGATGAACATCTATCAACGCCAGGGAATGAAGGTTCGCCAAGCTGCTGCTAATGGAGTTGCTGACCGTCTGCGACCCATTCTGACTACCAGTATCACTACCATCGTGGGATTGCTTCCTCTGGCTCTGAGTGACCCCACCTGGATGCCACTGTGTAGTGCGATTATCTTCGGCTTAATTGCTGCAACGGCAATCGCTCTGCTGGTCATTCCCTGCTTGTACTTGCTACTGACACCCAACACAGAAAACCGGGATGCAGAGCTGGCGTAAACCAACTTGAGCCGCGATCACGGCTCAATCCGCCTTAAAAGACTGATCCTGCCGCGACTTGGCAAACAGAGACTTGATTATATGATATGACTTTGCAGTCACATGACTGCAAAGTCACATAGTCGCTCCATGAGCAACTGGAAAGGCGACCAATCGGGTTCTATCCCAAGAAAACCTTGCAGCGTAGCGACAACTTAACGAAGGAGACCCCTCCTGATTGAGTTACAGAAACAACCCCGACAACAACATTGTTGAACTCACAGTGGAAGGCAAAATTACCGAAGCCGATTTTGATCGAGTTATTGCTCAAATAAGGCTGACATTGAGAAACACGGCAAATTAAGGCTACTAGACAGAAATCCGCAGCTTCGACGGCATTGATCCCATCACCCTCTGGAAAGATGCTCAGTTTGGGCTGAATCATGTGGATAACTTCACGCACGCTGCCGTTGTTGCAGACGCGGAATGAATGCGGACGATTTCTGTGGCGGCTGACAATATTTTGTCTGCTCAAGTGAAAGCGTTCGAGTGATCGCAAATCGAAGCACCCCGAGAATGGCTTGCGAGTGTCTAAAGCAGTTTGCAGTTAAAGGTTAAATTCCGAATAAGGTTAAATTCCGAATTCGGGATTCTCCCCTAATCCAGCGCCCCGCGCACTAAAATAACCGTGCAATCAACTCCGCGCGCGATCGCTTCGGGAACATTTCCTTGAATTGCCTGTCGTAAGAGTCCTTCGCGGCTGGCTCCCAATAGCACCACGTCACATTTTTCCGTAGTAGCTAATTGAATCACTGCCTCAGAAACCGAGTGGGAGCGGACGGGAATTGTCCTGACTGAAGCATCCAACTGCTGAGATAGGAAGAGAGCAGCTTCTTCCAAGGCGGCGGTGTCTAAATGCGAAGAGTTAGGTGGGTAAACTTGACAAATCAAAAACTCGCTGGGGTGAGTCCAACTACTGACAACAGGGAGAAGTTGGATTGCCCGTTGAGCATTGGAATCTCCTGCAATCGGAATCAGCCAGCGGGTGGGCGAGTGTGGCGTTGTCTGAAAGTTCTCACCCAACTTGACCAAGACTAGATCGCAGTGAGCCTGTCGAATCAGCGTATCGACAACATTACCAAACACCCGTGCTGGGGTAGAGGTGCTACCCTTCCAACCCATAATCATCATCGAAACCTGTCGTTGGGCGATGGTTTCCATAATTGCCTGAGCGGTATTGTGTGCCACTCGCACCTGGGTATGTACTGACACCCTCCCTCTGCGCCCGACATGCTCTGCTCGACGCAGCAGTTTGCGACTCTGGGAGGTATCGACACGAGTTTGGGCAGGGGAGCGGTACTGGTGGACTTTGAGTACCTGAACGCATTCTAGTTCCGATTGGCGCTTGCGAGCGATCGCGGTGGCAATATCTAACAATGCTGGTGCTGTTTCCGGATTAGACAGGGGAAGCACTAACGTTCCACGTCCCACGGCGGGGGCACGAGTTTGATAAACCAAATAAGAAGGTTCAGGCTTTTGATTCAAGGGGGCTTCGCCACTCATTTGGTTGACTTCCGCCTGGATAATCTCGCTGCGGGTGATCATGCCTAAGAATTGGCGACCTTCCGTTACGGGCAAATGAGAGAGTTGATAGCGGTTGAACAAATAGAGAGCCTTCCTGAGGGGAGCCCGGGGATTAATTGTGATTGGTCGCGTCGTCATAAACTCGCTCAAAGGCATCCGCCCAGCTCGGGTGGCAAGTTTCGCTAAGTCGCTCTGAGTTACAATCCCCAGCAGTTTGCCATCCTCCACCACAGGGAAGCCACGCTGAGAAGAGCGGGAGAAAGTCTGACGCACTTGGTCGAGGGTAATCTGGGTCGATAAAGTCTCCCCATGAGATCGCATGACATCCGATGCAGTCAGTCCCACCATCTCGTCGTCGAGTTCAATGCCACTGGCAGCTAAGAGATGTTGGTAGAGAGAGCCTCTATGAACTTTTTCAGCGACGATGTAAGCCGTCACTGAGCCAATCATCAACGGCAGCACCAAACTAAAATTGGCAGTGAGTTCAAAAACAATCACAATTGCCGTCGCTGGAACCCGGACAACGGCGCTAAAAAATGCTCCCATTCCTGCTAGGGCGTAGGTTTGTGCCGAGCTAGTTCCCAACAGAGATACCTCAGTCGCTCCCACCAGGGAACCCAAGGCAGAACCGAGAACAAGGGTAGGCGTAAATAGTCCGCCCGGTGCCCCGGAACCATAAGCTAGTAGAGTGAGAAAAAATTGCGAAACCAGCGTGATCGCGCTAATCTGCCAATCCGACTCATTCCGAATAAAAACTTCCCATAATCGGGCATAATCCCGGAAAAAAGGGGGCAGGAGGGCAATTATTCCCCCAGTAATCAAGCCAGCCAATCCGATGCGCCAGGGCATGGTGAGTGGAAGGCGGCGGTTGCAAGCCAGACTAAAAAGAATGCCGCGATTGAAGAGTGCCCCCAAAATCCCTGCTAAAATCCCCAAAAGCAGGTAGAAAGGAATCTCCTGGACAGAAAAGTTCGTTTGCCAAGCATTGAAGTCGTCAAATCCGAACAGCCGCGAGATAACCGCACCGATAAAAGATGCTAGGATTGCCACCTCCAGTGTCAAACCGGAGATGTCGCGCATTAGTTCCTCTACAACAAATAAGATTCCAGTAATGGGAGTGTTAAACCCCGCAGCCAGTCCTGCGGCAGCACCGGCGGCGATCATTTGACGGCGATGTTGTGGAGAAGTGGGAACCCAACGGCTAAGTTGAGCAGCCAGTGCCGCCCCAATATGCACGGTTGGTCCGCGACGTCCTAGGGTTAAACCAGCTCCCGAGACTAAAATTGTGCCCACTAACTTAACCCAGCCAACCCGCAGGGATAGGGGAATGGGATATTGGGCGAGAACTGCTTTGACCTGAGCAATGCCCCCACCAGCAGCATGGGGGGATAGCCGTTCTATACACCAGCCAGCCAAAAGTCCCAGTATCAGCCCCACCATTGGCAAGGCAACCCCAGCCCCAAACTGGTCAGCGAGTTGGAGGCGATAAGCACCCAGCCAGTCAATCCCTTGCTTGAGTAATAAAGCAGCCAGCGCTGAAACCAATCCAATCAAACAAGCTTCAGCAAGGGCGTAGCGTTGTTGTACGGGGCGCACTCGGCAAAGGGATAAAAGCCTGCTAAGGAGGCGCTTAAGAAGGGTCATATGAATGCAGAGGAGCAGGGGTAGGGGAGAAAGACGCGGAGACGCAGGGAGACAAAGAGCAGGGGAGCACCAGGAGCAGAAGAGGAAGAAGACGCGGGGACACGGGGACGCGCGGACGCGGGGAGCTGCGGGACACACAGATCTCCGCACCGAGATCTCAAGGGTTGGAGGGAACCTCGAACCCCCTGTCCTTGTCTCCGCGTCATCCCCTCTCCGCGTCAGTCCCGAAGGGACTCTCGGCACCTGGGCACCTCTGCACAGAACACCTCCTCACTCCTCACTCACATTGCCTTTAGCCTTTAACCTGCAACCTTCAACCTACTACTGATAACCCTTCGACAATTAATGAAGGGGTATAGCAAGCGCCATTCCACTCATTATCGCTCCCGAGAGCAAGAAGCTGCTGCAAGGCTGTATAGATATTTCCGGCAACCATGGTGTCTTTAACTCGACCAACAATTTTTCCTTTCTGGACGCGGTAGCCTAATTCGACGTTGATGGAAAAGTCACCGGAAAGATTGGCCTCGTCGCCTAGGATTTGGTCTACCACGAGTCCCTCATCCAGTTGAGCGATTAATTCTGTCAGCGTTCCTTCTCCGGGTTCAACTAACAAGTTCACTAATTCCGGGATGGGATAGCAACCTAAACTAGGGCGAAATCCGTTACCGGTGGTGTGATCGCCTAACGCTCGACTGGTGGTGCGATCGCTATAAAATTGCTGTAAGTGCCCTTGCGTAATTAATGATAAAGGCTGGGTGGGAGTCCCTTCGTCATCAAAGGGACAGCTAAATGGACCTAGTTCGGGTTGCTGGGAGAGGGTGAGAGGGGCTAAAACTCGCTCGCCTAAGCGGTTACTCCAAGGAGAGGAGCCTTCTAGCACATGCTTTCCGTTAAGCGCCTCGGAAACAGTATCCCATAGTAGGGTGGCAGCTTTGGCAGTAAATATAATGGGAACGCGACCTGATGGGGGTGGGGCTTTTTCAGTTGCCCAATGCAGCAGTTGTGAAATCGGTTTAACCAGTGCCGCCAAATCGAGGCTGTCTCGCGCTTGTTGATCCTTGTAGATTTCGAGAAAGTCTTCTCCGCGCATCCATTCTGCTGCTACCGAAGCACTGAGGCTGGTATCGTTGCATTGGCAATCGAGTCCTCGGGAATTAATTAGGCGAGTGGTTTCTTGTTCGCATTCCAACTCGGCGCTGCAAAGCAGTTGGGGGTGAGCATTGTGAAGCTGGGCGATCGCTTCTTTGCCTATTGCCACTAACTCTTCTGTTGGCACAATTTCTCCCACCTTGGTAAAGGCAAGATCTTGCGCCTGGGCAATTTCTATGGTTTCTGGGGAATTGAGATGGGAAATCGCGATCGCTCGCTCCACTAATGTGTTAGGTTCCACTTCCCCACAGCCCACTGCCAAACCGGGGCATCCTTCTCGCCATAACCTCAAGGCAATCTTGGAAGATTGTTCGCTTTCTAATTGCTTGAGCCGATTGGCTTCAAAAAATACAGGATGAGAGCGCGAATCCCACTGATAAACCTCCGCTTCACTTGCCCCCGCTTTGATTGCCAGTTCGAGTAATTGCTCTGCTAGTTTTGCCACTAGTTCTTTGTCCTTTTGATGAATCGAAAACCTCTCCGCGTCCCCGCGTCTCCCAGTCTGCCTTAACTAGAGGGATTTCACCGGAGTTGACATAACTACCCCTTTAATAGCCAAAATCCAGCAAAAGAGTCCGATTCTGGCGAGGACTGGATGGCAAGGAAATGGACTTGCTGTGCCTTTTCTTTTGCTTGCTGAAAGCCTTTTGCTTCTGAGAGGGTGTGTTTGTCTGTAATGTCGGCAAGAATCCAGCTATCGCCGAAACCCGTTTCTAAGGTTAATCTTGGCAGGGAGCCGCCTTGGAACTTGAGGGCAGCCATCTCTAACCCCGACATCCAGCCCGCGAGGGGAATCGCTCTTGGAGAAAAGATGATTGCCCCCGGAATTCGAGTATCAGAATCTATCCCCATCATCGTAAGCGGAAACCCTTCGCCAAAGGAAATGTCCCACTCATTCATTTCTGCAAATGCTGAGGCTTCTAGGGTAACAAATGCCCACTTGTCGTCTTTATCGCCTCGGATAGCATCGGGCAGTCGGACAGGGGTTTGGGCGGAATATTGCACCGAAGCTGATTTTGCTGCTGAGGGTTCGTAACCATGCTGCTGCGGGTAAAACTCCTCCATCCGCTGCTGTAGCCACTGCTCCAGGGCATAAGTACGGCGACTAGGAGTAGCTGTAATGCCCAAATCATCACAGGCTTTGGTGATCATATTATTCATTTGGCGGCGGAAGAAGCGAATTTTTTTCGGGGGTTGGGGGGCTTGGGCGATCGCTTCCTCGAGTGCTTCCCGCAAGAAAATGGAATTGACACTCTTGTTTGAGCAAAACTGATCATACTTAAACAGCGCATCAACCGAACACTGCGTATCCAGCGGACTCTCGCAGATCAGGACTTCCCACAGTTTTTTCTGATTCTCGTCTAGAACTGGACGGGAATAAAAATCGAGTTCCCAAATCGTGCCCATGCCACATTTACACTTTCGCTGCTTCTTTCATCTTAAGAGAGTACTAAAGACGAGGCGATTCAAATTAGTACGCTCTTGATATGATCATTCCTTAAAATTAGTTCCTAGTCCGCGTACCTTCTCTGGCACTCAGTAGTTATCAGTCCGTAGTCTAAGCGTGAATCGCGCTTACAATGACTAATGACTGATGACCAATGACTAAAGCGCTTGCGCCCTTAACCAAGCAACTGGTAAATAGAGCATTTTCCGAGGCTTGGGAACAAAGGCTCTCTGATTAAAAACATCGTACTGGTTGCGCTCAATTGCATCGAGGATGCCTCGATAGAGCATCAGAGCCGTCCATACGGGCCAACGGGAGTCAGAGTTAAGGTAGTGAATGCCCTTTTCTGCTTGGGCATAAAACTTGCGTGCTCGTTGAATTTCAAAGCGCATCAGGGCGCGCCATCGCTCGTCAACCACCCCGTTGAATAAGTCTTGTTCGCTGTAATCGAATAGCGCCAAGTCTTCCAGGGGAAGATAAATTCGACCCCGCTGCGCATCTTCACCCACGTCTCGCAAAATATTAGTTAGTTGGTTGGCAATTCCGAGGGCGATCGCTTCTTCTGTGGGAACATAATTGCTAGATGGTGTCCAAGGTGTGCTGTGGTGGCGATTATCCACTCCCAGCACCGCGTTAGACATCAATCCCACGGTTCCAGCAACCCGATAGCAGTAGAGGCGGAGTTCTTCAAAAGTTTCGTAGCGACTCCGGGCAAGATCCATACGCTGTCCGGCAATCATATCCCGGAAGGGCTGAATGTCTATGGGAAAGCTCTCTAGCGTATCCACGAGTGCCACATCCGGGTCTTCTATGGGCTGCCCAGCAAATACCGATTCTAGCTGTTTTTCCCAGCAATCGAGGGTTTCGGGAGTAGTTAGATGAGACTCCGACCCATCCACCAATTCGTCAGTCCGCCGACACCAAACGTAAATTGCCCAGATTGCCCGACGCTTTTCGGTGGGCATTAGCATCGTGCCAATGTAAAACGTCTTGGAGTGTTTGGCGGTGGTCCCGCGGCAGAGTTCGTAAGCCTCCGAGCGAGAAGCTAGGGGTTTCTTACGTTGAGATTTAGGCAATTGCAGCATTCACCACAGGCTGAAAATTGTCTGTTGTAAGCTTGTCCGTAGCCGTTAGCCCTTACCCTTTGATTACCAGATGGGGAAATCAACGACTTCACTAACGTTCGACCACAGACACCTCATTCTTAGAGTTTGAGGATGAAGTGTCTAACGCTGATGGGGCATCATGCGCGATCGCTTGCGCTGTTAGCTTACCAGAAAGTACCGCTCCCTCCATACTGGCAAGATACTGTTGCATCGTGTAATCGCCAGTGAGATAGAAATTCTTGATCGGTGTGGTTTGTGAAGGACGGTAGGCTTGTCGTCCCGGGGTGGCTTTGTAAACCGAGCGCGGCGTTTTTACTACGTGAAATTTCAGCAGCTTAGCTGGATTGTCCCCCCCAAAGTGGTCCGGAAAGAGCTTTTGCAACTCCTCCATCGTGGCATCGATAATTTCGCGATCAGATTTGCCAATCCAATCTTGAGCAGGTGCCAAAACTAACTCCAGCATGGAGCGCTTGGAATGGGCATATTCCCGACAGGTGTTGCTCATATCAGCATAAACACTCAGCAAAGGCGATCGCGAAAAGAGGAGGTGATCAATATCAGTCAACTTGCGGTCAAACCACAAATGCAAGTTAATTACTGGAACTCCCTCTAAACCCTCTAGCTTCTGGAAAAATTCCATCTCCCGCCAAGGCTGAGGCAACATGAGCTTCAAAGGGTCAACAGGCATCGCCGATACATAAGCATCCGCACTCAACACTTCATCTTCTGCTCCATCCAGTCCCCGAATTAAAAAGCCGCTTACTGTATGATCCTCATTGAGCAAAATCTCTTTGAGAGGAGCATTTAAGCGTACTTCTCCGCCTCGCGCAGTGATGTAGTCCACTAGCGGCTGACACAACCGTTCTGTCGGGGAACCGTCTAGAAAAGCCATTTTGGAACCGTTTTTTTTCTGGAGAAAACGATTCAGCGCAGTTAGTAAAATCGTTGCCGAAATCTCGTGGGGATTGATGAAGTTAAGCGCCTTGGACATGGCAACAAACACTTCTTTTTCCACCCGTTGGGGCATTCTCTGCCGCTTCATCCACTGCGACCAGGAGTATTTATCCATGTCCTCGACGTAGTTCTGACCTCGCAGGATTGCTGGAATTAGACCAATTCCAAAGCGAATTTTTTCCCCCCAACTCAGCATGTCGTTATTACGCAGAATTGCCACGATTCCATTCAGGGGAGCAGGGAGATTAGGAAAATCAAACCGGGAATAAGTCCCCGGTTTTTGCTGCTGATTAAAAATCATGGTATGCTCTTTCCACTGTAGCCGGTCTTCGAGGCCCAGCTCTTTAAACAGGGAGAGCAGATTGGGATATGCCCCAAAGAAAATGTGAAGCCCCGTTTCGTACCAATCTCCATCTTCATCTTTCCAGGCAGCAACTTTACCGCCTAGGACATCCCCACGTTCTAAGATAATCGGCGTGTGTCCAGCGTCAGTCAGGTATTTAGCGCAAGCAAGTCCTGCTAGACCTGCTCCAGCGATCGCTACTCGCATTCTGTGCGTCCTATTTTTCAGAATTGCTTGTATGGACTCTTTTGCTCATTATACTTTGCATTCTGTTACATTCGTGTCACTTTATGCCTAAGAACGCCTAACAGAACTTCTGCAGGTGGTTGAACAGGATGAGCGCGCAGCCCAGCTTGAGAAAGGCTTGGTGCATATCAGCACGCCGCTCATCCCG
>PXPT01000174.1 GCA_003021505.1 Cyanobacteria bacterium QS_4_48_99
TTTTTTTGGTCGCTTTGTGGCGCTGCTGCGAATATTTGCGGGTCCAATGGCAGGTATTGCTCAGATGCCATACCTGCAATTCTTTTTCTGCAACTTGGGCGGGGCAACCCTGTGGGCATCGGTGATAGTTACTTTGTCCTATTTTCTTGGGCGGCTGGTGCCCCTAGAGCAATTAGTCAGTTGGGTAACTCAATTTAGCATCGCTGCGCTAGTGCTAGTGAGTGCCTTGGTTACTGTTTCTATCTGGCGTGAGTCTCGCAAGCGGCGTTGCTAAATTGGCGGAGGTGCGGAGAGTAGCTTTCTCGCTCGCAACGCTTCCGCTGCAACTGCGCACGCTTTCGCTCCTGACGCGCAGAGGGGAGACGCGTTGAGGCGGAGATCTGTTTGTCCGTAGCTATCCGCGTCCCCGTGTCCGCGCTTCCCCCCCCCCGCGTCCTCTTTCTCCCCTGCTCCTGGAGCCCCTCTGCTCCTCTGCTTGTTTCCCCTCTGCTACCCTTATCACCTTACTATGTTATTCCGCTTGGACTTGGAGGGCGTACTCGCGGAAGCGTTCTAAATCAGCTTGGGTTGTTGATTCTACTACGCGACCTAAAAATAAATTGTCCATAAGCTGACCAAGGAAGCCGGGGATAGCATAGGCGAAAGTTAGTTTCACAATACTACTATCTTTGCGATCATAAAAACGCACCGCTCCTTGGTTGGGTAAGCCACTCACTGATTCCCAGCGAATAATTTGGTAGGGGACAAGACTGGTGCGAGATAGCCAGCTAAACTCGAAGCTACCCGATTTCAGTTTCCAGCGAGAAAGGTCGGGGTTGTCTTCTAAAACTTCGACTGAATCAATCCACTTCATCCAACGTGGCATTTGTTCTAGGTCGCACCAAAGGTTCCAGACGAGGTCAATGGGGGCATCAACTTCAACCTGCACCGTATGTTCTAGCCAATCAGTCATTCGATTTGGGATTAGTAGAGAGTAACCGCATTCTTAGTTCAGTCAGTAGCAAAATGATATTAGCTGACAGTTGATGGCTGAGGACTGATAGCTGATTGCTTAACGCTTTCTAGAATTGCCTTTGCTGCTTTGCGCCCAGAGATGGTGGCTCCTTCCATGCTATCGATGTAGTCTTGTTGGGTGTAGCTTCCTGCCAGGAAGAAATTAGACACTGGCGTTTGTTGCGGTGGGCGATAAGGGTCCATGCCTGGGGCTTCACGGTAGAGAGATTTTGCTAGCTTCACCACACTATACCAGGTCATGTTCAGCTCTTGGGAAGAGGGGAAGAGTCTATGGACTTGTTGTAGCACATGATGAGCGATCGCTTCATTGTTTTCTTTAATAAAGGTATCTCCCGGAGTTAAGACCAACTGTAGCAGGGAACCTTCCCCTTCTTTGTAATAATCTGCTGGACTGGTTAAGGCCAAGTCAGCAAAAGTAGAGAAGTCAGCATCAGGGGTATAGAGTAAGTTATCAATTCCGGCTGCTTTTTCTAGCTGCTTGCGCTTTTGAGAGTCTTGCAATTCAGTCACCCAACCATCAAAGCGTAGCTGCACCGTTGCCACTGGAACAGCATCGAGTTGGTAAATGTTGTCAAACTCTGACCACTTGCGCCATTGCTGAGGCAAAACCCGCTTGATGCCGGGAACGTCACAGGCACATACATAGGCATCGGCAGTAATCGTTTCTTGTGTCTCTCCTTGTGCCACCACAATGCCTGTAACTTCAGTTTGTTCACCGTCTTCACTAAAGAGAATTTCCCGCACCCGATGCCGAGTGTGGATTTTTGCACCCTGTGCCTTCAGATAATTAATAATCGGCTTATGCAAATATTCGTCGGGGGAACCTTCCAACATCCGCAGCACAGATGCTTCACTTCTAGCAGCAAAAAGCTGGAATATTGTCAGCATACAGCGAGCAGACATATTTTCTGTGTCGATGAAGCCCAGGGCATAAGCAATTGGGTTCCACATCTGCTTCAAACTGCCCTCATTCCCGCCGTGCTTGCGAAACCAATCCGCAAAGCTGATGGAGTCCAGGTTGCGAATCGTCTTCATCGCGCCTTCCAAGTCCACTAAGCCGCGCACGATAGGGCTAGTTCCCAGAGCAAGGGAGTTGTAAATCTTGTCCACAGCCGACGACAGTTGGGAAGTAGTGAAAAAGGCTTTCAATCCATTAAAGGGTGCACCTGTGAGGAAGCGAAAATCTAACTCCCCGACTTTTCCGCCTTCGTTGATGAAGGTGTGGGTGTGTTGCTTCAGGCGCAGATTGTCAATTGCACCCACTTTCTTCATCAGCTCAAATAGCTGGTAGTAGCAACCAAAAAAGACGTGCAAGCCCATTTCTCTGTGGTTGCCCTCGGCATCCACCCAGCTACCGACTTTTCCGCCCACGAAAGGACGAGATTCAAAGATTTCTACTTCACAGCCCGCATCAACCAATTCCACGGCTGTCGCCATCCCAGCGAGTCCTGCACCAACAATTGCAACGCGCATTCCGCCTTTTTTCCCTTTCAGATTCTTTACACATTGTAATAGAAGAGTGGATACTCCGGTTTGAGCACGTGAGATGGTTTAATAGAGCCTGTTTGACTTCTTTAGTATTTATGCCCACCGCAGCGCCCAAAATCGTATCAACTCAGAATTCGGAAACCGCTCAGGAATTCCAGCAGTTACAACTATTTGAGTGGGGTTCCCATGACAAAGCACTGGCATCTCGGAATATCCCTGGTTCTCAAGTACGTCGCAGAAAGGGACTGATTTGCCTGACTGATATGTGGCGTGTCTCTGGTAGCCCCAAAAATAAAACGCCTCCGCGTTGGCTGCGGCAGGAACAAACACAATTTCTAGTGCAGTCTTTACAAAGTCAAATTCAGGACAAAGTTACCTACTCGCAGCGTGGAAAATATGGAGGGACTTTTGCAGTGGATGAGTTGGCATTTAAATATTGGGAATATTTGAACACCAAGCCTCGTGTCCGGTTGAGTGAAAAATCTGTTCAAAAGCGCTTGGCGAAGAGTTTAGGAAAAGTGAAGTGCGAAGTGCCTACTCTTGCCGGAAATATTGATATTTTAACTGAGCATGAACTAATTGAGGTGAAGTCGGTTAAGAGTTGGAAATCTGCGGTAGGACAAGTGATGATTTACGGGCAGTCTTATCCAGAGCGTCAAAAGCGGATTCACTTATTTGGCGAGGCTTCGCCGGATTTTTTCAGCTTAATTCGCTCTCGCTGTGCCGCATTAGATATTGAAATGAGTTGGGAAAAATCTTAGAAAACTGCCACACTAAACTTCTTACAGAAGAGGTCTACTAAATTAGAATCAAGAGTTGCCTTACAAGGGAGTTATTCGTGGCTGTCGAGATTCGTCTTCTAACAGTTGAAGATTATCATCGCATGAAGGAAGCTGGCGTTTTTCACCCAGAAGAACGGGTAGAGTTAATTGCGGGGCAACTTATCCAAATGGCAGCTAAAGGCACTGCTCACACGGCTGCCTTGAGGCGCACTAATCAATTTTTTACTCGTCTGAGCCTGCAAGTACAGATGATGGTGCAAATTCAAGATCCGATTATCCTGGATGACTATTCGCAACCAGAACCGGATGTTGCCATACTCAGAGTAGATCCTGGGGAATATCTCGATCATCATCCTACCTCTGTCGATGTCTATTTAGTTATCGAGATTGCTGATTTGAGCTTGAATTACGACATGGAAATAAAAGGGAAACTCTATGCTCAGTCTGGAATGACTGATTATTGGGTGTTAGATGTGAAGGAAAGACAGTTACACGTATTTCGAGAGCCATCTCCAGAAGGCTATCAAAGCGAGGTCACTTTAACCGAAGAGGATAGTATTTCGCCACTGCAATTCCCTACAAACACAATTCCTATTGGGCAGATGCTAGCACCAAATACATATTGAAAACCGCAGAAATTTCAATTTTTAATTTTAAATTTTTAATTGTTATTGCTAGGTAGTTTCCTGAAGGCGAATAAACTCTAGGGGCAAGCCATCCGCGTCGGCAATGAAGGCAACTTCCCAGATGCGATCGCCAATCATTTGCTCTGTTGGTTCTAGAAGAACCTTCAGCGGTTGGAACTGTTCGGGATTCGCCTTTTCTGCCTCGGCAAAGTTTTCTCGCAGGTGATGTAACCAACTGGGGAGATCAGTAGCAGTGTCGGTCAAGTCAAAGGAGAGATGATAGTAGCCCACGTAATGTTCATCGCCAAAGGCATCGGGGGCGGGTTTTGGTTGAGGGATTTCGATTAACTCGATGCGTCCTCCCAGTCCCTCCATCCAGCAGGCGAGGGTGTAACCTGTAGTAAAGCGTTCTTGGATGCTAAATCCGAGCTGTTCGTAAAAAGCGATCGCGTGGTGGATGTCGGCAGTGCGGATAGAAGCATGATGCATCATTTGTCTTTCGTTCTTTTGACTAATGACTACTACTCAAACAACCGAAAATAGGGATAGCGCACTGGAACCCCTGGTTCTTTTTCTAAATCGAAGTTAATTACTTCCCAACAAGGTTCTTTTTGGGGATCAGGGCTGAATTCAATCGGCAACCCATAAAGCCTAGGGGTACGCGAGTCGGCATGCCCTCTCCAGGGTGTACTTTGTTCTAGGTAGGCACTGACTAATTCTTTATAGCGACTAGCAATAATCACCCGCGTCGCCCGGTATCCTTGCGTATAAAGCCGATCCAGCGCCTCGTGGATTTCAAAGCGAATACCGTCGGGGTGGGTGTGCTGTCGATACCATTCACCCTCCCAGCGACGCCAGTGCCGCCCCGATTGTAGGTGAATCAATTCGCCTGTTTTTGGATTTGCCTCGAAAGCGCCGTGACGCTGACACAAGTAGGTGTCTGTCAGTGTCAAAGCGGGAATTGTCTGACGACAGTGAGGACAGTGAATGTCGGCGCCAAATATGGGGTACTGCAAAGCTGGATTCATTAGCTTCTTGTTATTGTTGGGTTTGCGCCAGTAGAAGTGGATCTATTATATCTGTTAAGCTTTTTAGGCATTCACGCTTTAATTTTCTGTGGTTTCTTATTGGTCTAGTCCCGATTTATCTTTAGCTGCTTTTATTGCTCCCAATGCGACTGTGATTGGACACCTCAAGCTCGGTGCTGGGGTGAGCGTCTGGTATAGTGCAGTCATGCGTGGGGATGTCGAACGCATTGAAATCGGTGATCATACTAATATTCAGGATGGTGCAATTTTACATGGTGATCCCGGTCAACCCACCATCCTAGAAGATTATGTTACGGTTGGACATCGCGCCGTTGTTCATTCTGCTTACTTGGAGCGAGGTAGCCTGATTGGGATTGGGGCAGTGGTTTTAAATGGCGTGCGAGTGGGAGCCGGGAGTATGATTGCTGCTGGCTGCGTGGTTACTAAGGATGTTCCACCGCGATCGCTAATGGTTGGCATCCCGGCTAAACTCCAGCGAGAAGTTTCTGATACCGAAGCGGCAGAGTTGATCGAACACGCACAGCGCTACGAAAAACTTGCCCAGGTTCATGCCGGAACCGGAACGGATATGGGATTCAACGAATGAAGGCTAAAGGCAAAAGGCGGGCCTTTCGCTAGAATCAACACTTTTGCCGCAATGCCCTTCTGCCTTTTTTGTTTACTGATCCCACCCAATCACACCAAGATTATTAACAGTTTGTGTGCTGTTAATAATTAAGTTATATTTAAAAGATGAGAACATTTTTAAACAACAAAGTCTTTTAAAAGGAGCGGAAGTATGGACTGGCGATTATTAATCGTTCTTCTGCCTGTTATTATTGCAGCGAGCTGGGCGCTGTTTAACATTGGCTCTGCTGCCATAGAGCAAGCCCGGCGGTTTAACGACCAAGGCTAAAACAAATCAAACACTCTCAAGCTAACCGACTGTTTCCCCGTGGGAGATAGTCGGTTAGTTATTGCGTTAGGAACTCCAGGGGCAGGGGAGCAGAGGAGAAAATAGATCAATCTCTCTGCTGGGCACCTCCGCACCTCCGCACCGGCTTCCTCCTCTCTGTTCACTCCTCACTCGCTTGCCAGGAAGTTGTCTAACTCTGGCACATCTACCCAACAATTGCTCTGACTCGATTGATGGGTTAAATCCATCAACAACTGGGAATATGTTCCTTCCCGAAGCGAGGGAATCATTGATCTACCCGCATCAATCGCTTGCACCCAGTGATCAACAACTCGAATAAAAGGTGCTAAACGCCCGTCGCTAAAAACTTCAGAAAAGGCAAGGCGCTTGGGAATTTCCACTTCTGCAAGTGGTTCTCCAGCCGGGGCAGCGTAGAAGCAAAACCCATGCACGTAATCTTTGAGATTGCTATTGCCTAAGACTAACGTACCGCGATCACCATAAATTTCCATCCAATGTCCCCGCCCTTGATACGTTACCGAACTAAGTGCAAGCTGGGCAGGAGTTCCACCCGCCAACTCCAACATCAGCAAAGCCGTATCGTCCGAATCCACAGGCTTTAATTCTCCTCCTGCTGCGGGATCGGGACGCGGCGACACCATGCTCCTCAACTGGGCAGACAACCGCCTCACCCCACCAAACAGCCAATTGAGGTAATCAAAGCTATGAGAACCGACAGCGCCTAAAGCACCGCCGCCTAATTTTTTCTGGGCATACCAGTTCCAAGCCCGTTCGGGATTAGCACGAGAAGGGGTTAACCAGTCAATTTTGACTAACCGTATCTGCCCGACATATTCCTGGGCGAGATATTCCGCTAAAAGTTGCCATGAGGGAACGAAGCGAAACTCAAAATCTGCCGTTGCCGCCACCCCTTTCTCGGCGGCGAGGTGATGAAGTTCCCGCGTCTGACTGGCAGTAAGCGTCATGGGTTTTTCCAGCAACAGGTGCTTTCCCGCTTCTAGCACTGCCTTTGCCATCTCGTAGTGCTGAAAAGGCGGCGTGGCGATACTAACAGCATCTACCTCAGGCAGGGAGAGAATCTCCTCCAGTTCGCTACCGGCGTGGGGAATCTGATTGTCATTGGCGATCGCTTTTGCCTTGTCCAAATCGTGGTTATAGACTGCCACTGGCTGCGTGCGAGGATGATGCTGGAATCCTGGCAGATGAATTTTTTGTCCGAACCCGGTGCCAACGACAGCTACGCCCACTGTCGGCTTCTCAGTGGCGGTACGCTTGTGGGATGATGTGGTTGGGGAGGTAGAGTTCATAAATCGTTGTTTGCGCTTCGTTTTTGAGGGTTAGATTATGTCTTCCCCATTATTTTAGAGAGATTCTCAGGCGTAGAAAGGAAGATATCAAAAATCGATCAAACAGCTACGCGCACCTGCAAAATCTGGCGCTGTGCGATTCAATAATTACGAACTCCGAATTCCGAATTGCCCTCTAGCCATTCCATTACTGGTTTGCCGAGGCGAGTATTGTTGAAAAGATCGATCTCTCGCACGCCTGTGGGGCTGGTGACATTTACTTCGGTGAGATAGCCACCAATAACATCAATTCCCACAAAATATAAGCCATCTGCTCGTAATTGAGGGGCAATGGCAGTGCAAATCTGATGCTCTTTTTCGGTAAGTTCAGCTTTTGCCACTCGCCCTCCTACAGCCATATTGCCACGAAATTCACCACCACTGGGAATCCGATTCAATGCGCCCATCGGTTCGCCATTGAGCAAAATGATGCGCTTATCTCCGTCTTTAGCAGCGGGTAAATAAGCCTGCACCATTACGGGTTCGCGTCCCTGTTTCGTGCTAAGTTCGACTAGGGAATTAAAGTTGCGATCGCCGGCGTGCAAAAATAAGATTCCTTCCCCTGCTTTTCCCGCCAAAGGCTTGAGAACAGCATCCCCTTTTTCTTCAACAAACTGCCGAATAACTGACTTCTCCACCGTGACAATCGTTTCGGGAATAACTGAGTGAAACTGCAAGGCATACATCTTCTCATTTGCCGCTTGCAATCCCCTCGGGGCGTTAATCACCAGCGTCTTATCTGGGTTAATTAAGTCTAAAATTTGGGTAGCATAGAGGTAGTAAATTGTCACGGGTGGATCGGTACGCATGAAAACCGCATCCATCTCTTCCAACGGTTTGAGAGTGGCTGGGGAAGCTCTATACCAATTCTGAGCAGGCTTCCAGTGTCCCTCTACCAGTTCCACGGGCGTAACCTGCACCGCTTCCAAAGGCGCCCATGCCTTACTTTCCACTACACTCAAGCGATTTGCCTCTGTCACCCAAACCTCGTGACCCAACGCTTGGGCTGCCTCTATTAGCGCCACGCTGGTATCGTGAGCGGGAGCGAGCTTTGATAAGGGATCAGTGATAAATGCGAGTTTCACACCCGATTTCCTCTTAGCGTTTGGGAAGTTTCTGCCTGATTTTATCCTGAGTTGGATGCGAAGAAAGGCAGAGGGATGAAGGATGAAGGATGAAGGATGAGGGATGAGGGATGAACAATTAGCCTATAGGAACTTTTCATCCGCCCGTGTTCCTAATTCATCCTTATTGCAAAAGAGGATCAAGCTGGTTATTCGCTTCTAGGGTGTAGATTTCATCACAACCACCGATATGTTTATCATTGATAAAGATTTGTGGTAAGGAGCGGCTTCCATTCGCCCGTTGCGTCATTTTTTCCCGTGCCTGCTCATCTCCGTCAATGCAGTATTCGCTAAATTCTATCCCTTTGTCCTGCAACAATGCTTTAGCACGATAGCAAAAAGGGCAGCGACTCCAGGTGTAAATTTCTACGTTAGCTCCCATAGTCTAGTACCTTACGCGATCACTCCTAAACTCTAAAATGACGTTAGCATCCAAAACAGCAATGAAACGTTACCAAGACTTAGACGAGTTACTTAATCAGATTTGGGCAATGGTAGAACAGGGGAGTCAAGATCCAGATCATCCTTTCCATGCACCTACCTTTGGGACAGTAAGTGCCCATACTCCCAACCTGCGTACTGTGATTCTGCGCGAGGTGGATCTGCAACAGCGACTACTTCTCTTTCACTCAGACCGCCGCGCCCAAAAGATTAGTGACATCCAGAGCCACTCTAGGGTAACTTGGCATTTCTGGGACTCTAATTATAACGCACAGTTACGCCTTATGGGTAAAGCAGAACTCCATTTCGATGATGCCATAGCTGATGCCGTTTGGCAGAGAAGTTATCCCAACAGTTTAAAAGTGTACCTTAAACCGATTGCACCCCATACAGAGGTAGAGCAACCCCAATCGGGACTCTCAGATAAGGCGCAGGTAGAGGAGGGAAGAAAGCATTTCGCTGTTATTCAAACCAGGATTGACGAAATTGACTTTCTACACCTTCACAAAGATGGACATTACCGTGCCCACTTCCAGTGGCAGGAAACAGGCGTTTCTAGTGCCTGGATTATTCCATAGTCTCCCAACTCCGTTTTCCAAAATCCAAAATTATTTGTCAAAATGGGAAATCCATGTACTTTGTCCCTTTCTTCCGTTTCTTTCGCTATCTCAATCTGGCAACAATTAGAAAAACAATTTCTCGTGCTTTCAAGCGACGATTAGTGGGTTTGTCGGCAGAGATGGCTTACTACACGACACTAGCTTTATTCCCGGCAATTTTAGCGCTTATCACAGCAGTTGGACTGTTTGAACAATTTTTCTTGCAGTCTCCTCTGGATGACTTAGCCAGTCCATTAAAAAATGTCGCCCCCGAACAGGTATGGCAGCTTTTGCGCCAGTTTATTGAAAGAATTAGAAGTTCAGACAATAAAAGCTTGTTTTCGATGAGCTTTATTGCTGCCATTTGGATATCCTCAACAGCACTGAGTGCGGCAATGAATGCTTTGGATCAAATTCATCAAATTCCCCCCGAACAAAGACGACCTTTTTGGAAAGCAAAGTTCATCTCTATTGTCCTCACAGTGGGCACAATTCTCTTGCTAGTTATCGCTTCATTTCTGGTTTTAATTAGCGATTTTATTGTGCAATTAGCCGTTAACCAAACTGGGGTAGAAATCTTATTAAGATTCTGGCGACTTTTAAGTTGGCCAGTCGCTTTAGGAATTGTGGCGATCGCTTTTGCTTTTATCTATCGCTTTGGTCCCAGTCGCTGGGTGGGCAGAACTCCCATATTACCAGGAGCAGTTTTGTCAGCTATCTCCTGGGCTGGTATATCGGGCTTATTTCGGCTCTATGTCGCTAATTTTGGCAACTACAACAAAATTTATGGTGCTGTGGGGACTGTCATTGTTTTGATGTTGTGGCTTTACATGAGTTCTTTGATCATGCTGCTTGGCGATCAACTCAATGCTACTGTGGGCGAGGCAATGGCGGAGAAGCAGGCGGTGCGGGGACGCGGAGACACCGGGAGGCAAGGATGGAAGGAAAATGGGAGCAGGTGAGGGTCGCCCCAACAGGGCAGAGGATTAGAAAGACGCGGGGAAGACAAATGACTAATCGAGAGCCTGAATCGAAGCTAACTAGTAGTAGCGCAAAAACTCTAGAGCATCTTCGCTCGCTCAGTCATGTTTTGGATAACGCGATTCCCATTCCTGGAACGTCCTATCGCATTGGTATTGACCCCATCCTGGGGCTAATTCCCGCTGCTGGTGATTATGTGGGGGCTGCTCTTTCGGGGTATATTGTGTTGCAAGCGGCTCGGGTAGGCGTGCCGAGAGCTACTTTATCTCGGATGGTGTTCAACATTATTTTGGAGACTTTGGTAGGTACTGTGCCTGTGCTTGGGGATTTGTTTGATGCAGGCTGGAAAGCGAATGCGAAAAATCTTGCTCTATTAGAAGTTCATGCCGCTTCGCCACAAGAGCGTCGAAGAGCAGATTGGTGGTTTATGGGGCTGCTGTTGGGTGGGTTGTTGCTGGTGGTGATTGGCATAACAGTAGTGGGTGTGACAATCTTGAGGTTGTTACTGGCAAATATAAGTGGGTGAGTCTGGTACTGCTTACCTAAGGCAGATGGAAGAGGGCAGAAGGGGAAATGAGAAGAGTTTTTAATTTTATACATCGATGATGCAAGATTGGTGGCAAGCAACTTTTCCTAAGGGGCGGCAAACGCTCACGATTTCGGATGCCCACGGGTTTCCTATCAAAATTGCCTACGGAGAAAAGGGCAGCGGCAAGCCCATTGTTTTGGTTCATGGGATTGGGAGTTGGAGTTACGGTTGGCGTTATTTGATTGAACCGCTGGCGCAGCATTTCCGAGTTATCTGTTTCGATGCGACTGGACATGGTTTTTCTGAGAAGCCTCTACAAGCGGAAATTACCCATCAAGGCAGGGAACTGAAGCAAGTTATTCAGACACTATGCGAGGAGCCTGCTGCGATTGTTGCTCAATCTTTGGGTGCGCTGGCAACCTTGGCGATGGCGACTGAAGACCAGTCTTTATTGACTCGGTTGGTACTGATTAATGTGCCCATTTTTCCCGAACAGTTGCCAAGTGTGGGAATGAGAGTGCTATCAGGTGTGCCGCTGCATCTCGTTCAAAACTTTGATCAGTTACGATTAGTCCGGTTAATGGCACCGCTGGTGCGAGGGGTGGTGGGATTAGCTCGTCAGGAGGTGGTGGCCAATCCTGCAGATATCACGCAAGAGGATGTATATTGGGTTACTTATCCCTACATAGAACAGCCAGGTGCGATCGCTGGCTTTGCACAAAGCTTACAACAAGCGGCCCGAGAAATACAACGCTTAGAGCAAAAGCAGCCCAATCTAATTAGTAAAGTTCAAGATAACCTAGGTTCAATTACCAGCCCAACTCTCATCCTTTGGGGTGAACGAGATGGATGGTTTCCTGTCTCTCATGGCGAGAAACTCCACAGTTGTTTACCCAACTCCCGCTTAGAGATTCTCCCCGATTGCGGACATGATGCGGCTGGCAGCTTTTCCAAGCAAGTCTATGCTGCGGTGCTGCCGTTCCTACAGGAGTTGCCTGTTGAGCAATAGAATGGTGGGAGGTGAGGAAGGAGGAAGGATGAAAACTTCGGTATGTGCCCTTCATCCCTCATCCCTCACCCTTCATCCCTCATCCTTTGACTAACTTATGGTACAAGCTTCCACCAGCCCGACAGCTACAGAACTTGCCACCCTCGCCATTGACTTGATTCGGGAATCCGGTTGCGAGTATGGGGATATTCGCCTTGGCACTTACCGGAGTCAAAATCTCATGGCGCGCGATCGCTCCCTACGCAATCTCTCTGATAATGTTAATGCTGGGTTTGGTGTGCGCGTTCTCCTGGATGGGGCATGGGGGTTTGCTGCCAGCCACAACAAAACGCCAGAAGAAGTCATCCGCATTGTTGCCCTGGCGGTGGAAACTGCCAAAGGTAGTCGCCTCTCGCAGCAGGAACCGGTGCAGTTGGCTCCCACTGAAGCTTACCGCGATACGTATGTTACGCCTATTGAAATTGACCCCTTTGAAGTTCCCATCAGCGAAAAAGCGGAACTGCTGCTCAACCTGAACGAGGAGTTACTCAGTTATGGGGAAAGGGGGATTAAAAAAGCCTATTCTTTCCTCAGCTTCAGCCGCGAGGAGAAAACCTTTGCCTCGACAGAAGGTTCCCTCATTCAACAGACACTCTATCGCACCTATCCGGGATTTGGGTGTAGTGCGATCGCGAATGGAGATGCCCAGAGTCGCAGCTACGAACGTCCCCCACTTAATATCGGATACGAACACGTTGCGCCTTCAGACTTGCAAAGTCAAGTTAGCCGAGTTGCCGAAGAAGCGATTGAAAAGGTTTACGCCCCCGAAGCGGAAAACACCCGCACTAATCTAATTCTCAAGCCCAGCAATCTCTACCTCACTATTCACGAATCGGTGGGACATCCCACAGAACTTGACCGCGTGTATGGTTACGAAGCCAATTTTGCAGGCACAAGCTTCGCCACCACGGATAACTTGGGTAAGCTTCAGTATGCTGCCCCCTGGGTGAATTTCCGGGCTGACCGCACGCAAGCCGCAGGACGTAGCACTGTGGGATATGACGATGAAGGCGTGAAGTCCCAGGATTGGTACGTGGTTAAAGACGGGATTCTTGTCGATTACCTCACGGATAGGGAAACCGCTCACCGCCTGGGTCGTGGCAGTAGTAACGGTAGTTCCTACGCGGATAGTTGGTCGAGTGTGCCGATGGTACGCATTCCTAACCTGGGGTTGGAACCGGGAGTAGAGGGAGGGAGCCACACTGCCACTTTAGAAGAGATGATTGCCAATACTGAGGATGGCATTTTAATTGACGGTGTTGGTAGTTTCTCGATTGACCAGCAGCGGCGAAATTTCCAGTTTGGCGGCGATGCGTTCTGGAAAATTGAGAACGGCAAGGTGGTAGGAATGCTGAAGAATGTCACATACCATTCCATGACTACGGACTTTTGGAACAGTATTGATGCGCTTGGTCCAGCTTCGGAACTGGAGCAGTGGGGGACGAATATTTGTGGTAAGGGAGAACCTATCCAAGTGGCACAGATGAGTCATGCCTGTGTGCCGGTAAGGGTGCGCGATGTTCGGATAGGAAGAGCGTCTCATAGCTAGTCCAGATAAACTACGCATAGCCGTCTTCGACTGAGCTATGCGTTTTTAGTAGCCCTAGACTATGGTCGAATAAGTTAACCTGTACGTATTCTTTTTTGTACCTACCTAGCTTACAGACCAAACCAGAGCCTCCAGGCTGGTTTATAGACAGCCCCAATGCAGATATATTTTTAGCCCCATTAAAGAAAAACTGGTCTGCGTCTACCTTCAAACCGCAGTTATCACAATGGAAGCGCTTCCCCTTTCTATCGCCAATATGATGGCAATGAGAGCAAGTCTGAGAAGTGTATGCAGGATTAACGGTTATTAGTTCTACACCAGCTAAAGCGCATTTATACGTTAGAAACTGCCTTAGCTGATAAAACGCCCAATTATTACCTAGCCGCTTATCTTTTTTGCTCCTAGGTTTCTGATTAGTACGCTCTCGAATTCCTGTTAAATCCTCAATTGCTATCGCCTTTTTGTTAGTTGCTGCATTATCGATTAACTTCCGGCTGATGTTGTGATTAATCCAAGATTGAAAGCGTTTCTCTTTGCCCGACAACCGTTTCTGAAGCTGACGACAACGCCGTCTACTACTTCTAGTGCCTTTCGTGGCTTTCTTTTGAAGAATCGCTCTCATGTTGGTATGATGGTTTCTTTTAGCTGTTACTTGCTTACCTGACCATGAGTCTCCTTCGGATGTGGTTGCAATATCTGTACGACCTAAATCAACTCCTAAAGGATCCTTGTTTTTAGCTACTTCTGGAGTGTCTAGGTCTATTTGAATATGTATATAATAATCGCCACTTTTTCTTTTAACTAAAGTTGCTGATGTGGGTTTAGCTTCTTTCAGCAAGTGGCGCTGATAATTACCAATCGACAGTTCTAGTCGAGGACGACCATTTAGAGTTTTTATGCTAACTGTCAAATCTTTCTCTCGAAAGCTGAAAGTTCTAGCATCGTAACTGATAGAGGTAGGGAAAAAACCTTTTACTGTTTTCCCTTTGTCTCTAGCTGCTTTTCGATTAGCACAAACCCTTCTAATTGCCTGAATAGCAAGATTAGAGGATAACCCAAACTGTGAACGAACATCATGATACACCAACGACTGCATGGCTGTTTTATTAGTTAGTCCCGCTGGCGTATTGCTGTTCACCCAATCACAAGCTGAACTGAAGGCTAGCAGCGTTTGGTCAATCTCTTTCGAGACATTACTGTCAGTCTTCAGTTTGCAGGCAACTGTTATAGTTTGGTTTTCAGCCATTAATAGCTTCAATAGGTGAAACTATCTCCAATATAGCACCGTCCGTTGAATACTCATAGTTACAACAGACACGGAGACGCGGGGACGCGGGGATATGAGGGGATAAGGCAATGGAAGAATAATTTTTAGACTTTCGTAGTTATCCCGCTGCGTCCAGTTTCTTTTCTGCGATCGCCACTAGATAATCAGTTTGCAAGTCTAGCCAGATGTTCGGAGTCGTGCCCAAGTAACGGGCGATCTTAACAGCCGTATCCTCGGTAAGTCTCCGCTTTCCGCTCAGAACTTCGGTGATGCGGTTAGGCGATACACCAATGGCTTTAGCGAATTGCCTACCCGTCATGCCTAGTTCTTCCAGTTCTAGAGCCAAGTGCTCTCCCACATGAAATTTTGGCAGGTTAAGCTCAGTGATAGTCAGTGATTCGGACATCATGGGCATCTCCATTTTCTGAATCCCAGCGAAAAATAATTCGGTGCTGCTTATCGATGCTGAGGGAGTAGAACTCTTTCAGCTCGCCTTTAAGTTGGTGTAAACGGTTAGAGCGAGGGGAGGAAACGTCTTGTAAAGTCTTGGCTCGGTTTAGCTGCCTGAGTAGGAGCTGGGTTTTCCTGGAGATTTGCTCGAATTCCTTGACGCGATCGCCTTCTAAGAATCGCTTAGTCCTCTTATCCCCCGCACTCCTAATCATCTGTGCGTCGCGTTACGTCACACAACACATTTTAGCTAGGTTAAAGGTCAGTGTCAATCAAAATCCCACCTTAGATATTAGGTATTTTGGCATCAAAATAGAAAAATGGTATTAGCGGGCAATTATACTTTTTCAGATACTTTTCGGCTTGATCGGTTTTCTTAAAGGGCTGGGTAAGCTAGCAGTAAATCAAGAGATTAGTTAAAGCTAATTATTAGAGAGGATTAGATGCTGTCGTTTAATATATTAGACAAACTAAAAGTGTTTTATTTTTGAGCAACGAAAAGAGCAATTATAGCACTTTTAACTAGTCTAAACTCGACAAAATGCCTCTTACCTTCGTGAAATAAGAGGAAACCTAAATGAATCGGAAGTTAAAGCTGGCTTTAATTAGTTATACCAGCGAGAAGGGATTCGCTTTGCCTGTTGTCATTGGGATGGGGCTAATCATGACCTTGATTGGCATGACAATGATTATGCGATCGCAGGGCGATCAAGTAACGGCAATATCCCAGAAGGAAACAGCCCAGAGTTTAGCTATTGCGGAAGGAGGGGTAACTAGAACTCTCTCTAAGCTTAATAAGTCTAACAATAGCTTTTTGCTAAAACTAGATTATGATCCAATAAATAGTAATACGGAAAAACAGTATTTAGGAGAAGACGGGAAACCAAATAGTGGTGATGAGAAAGGAATTAAAAAGGATGAATGGTCAGACCCATCTGAAACCCCTCCATGCTATTCTAGTAGCAAAATTGAAGAAATCCTAGCAGGTACAATTGGTGATAAAGATAAAAAAAACTACAGGGTTAAAGCATATCGTTATCACGAAAATAGGAAAGAAGGAACACTTTTAGTCGAGGGCAAAGATAGCAGTTCTAAATCTTGGCTTAGAGTTTCAGTACCAGTTAGGAAAAATAATAATAATTCAGGATTTCCTGGCTTACTAGCTAAAAACAGCATTTCTATAGGTAATAATGATGTTATTGGAGAAAACGGAAATATAATATGTCAAAACTGCGAACCCTCTGGTGGTTGGGAGTGCAATGCTAGTCAACCGACTCAAGCGTCTCTTAACGATGCTATTGAAAAAAAGAATAACAGCCGAATCGATGGAGAAATATTAGTTGGTAATCATCCCTTACCTGAAGAGATTTTTAAAACTTACTATTCTGCTTCTAACGTGCATGATGTCGGTGCAATTTAGTTTAAAAAAATACTAAATTAATGCAAGACAATATAGATTGAATGCAAACAAATGAAAACAAAATTAGCGTTTAAAAAAAATCACAACGATCAGCACCGTCGGATCAATAAATTGTGGTTATGTTTACCCATTTTTTTGTCGTCTATTATACTAACAAGCGCGGGAAGCGTAACAGGTAATTCTAGTAAAAGCTCTCTAACTTTCCCGCGAGAAGGTGATGAACCCGACGGAGAAGGAGTTTACCACTATAAAATAGATGGTATTTCGCTAAATGGTAATACCATAACTATAGAACCCGACGATGGCGAAAAAGTTTACTTTTACGTTAGTGGCGATATTACAGTCGGTGAAAAATCCAAAATTATAAATGAAGGCAACTCAGGAGATTTTAAGATTTACGGCAAGCCAGATGATGGTGATAACGAAGCTGATCAAACATTTTCGCTCCATGGCAAAACTTGCATTGATGCTTTCATATATGCTCCCGATGCCAAAATGGGAATTAATGGTGGTGGAAAGGGCTGTTCTGGCGGAAACCCAAACGAAAGATACAATATCTACGGAGCTGTATGGGTTAAGGAATGGGGGCTTTCTAAAAGCAATGCAGCCGGAATCCTTGTACCCGATGAATTAAAGGACGGGCTAGGCTCTGATGTTTCTGTATTCAACAAAAGCGGATCAAAAGCAAACTCCAACGCTCTACAGAGGAAGGTTTTACCTTATTAGAGACACTAGTTGCCATGCTAGTAGCAACAACCTTTGTCGCTGCCACGATGCAAGCAATGGTTATTGCTGCTTACTCTAGAATCCGCGCACAAGAAACTAGCGAAGCAACAACTTTAATTCAAGAAGACTTGGAAAACTTGAAATACGAAGCATCACAACTTACCTATGCAGGCAATGAGTCAAAATGCAATGCTTCTAGTAAAACAGAAGGATTTGCTGATGCCCTACGAGATAAAGTTATTGGCAGCGATTCGAGCAGTACCGAAACCGTTTATCCTAGCCCTGAAAATCCCATACCGAGTAGTAACACTGGTAAAGCATATAACCTAAAAAAAACCCTAACCCTTCCCGATAACGCGCCTTTTAATGTTCTGAAAGTTAGTTATGAGGTCAAACCTAGTTCCGGCGGCGATCCTGTAGCAAAAATGTATACCGAGGTTATTCCTGATGCTGCCTTTGAGTGTTAACAAAAGTAATCAGGGTTTTACGCTTTTAGAAACAGCAACTGTAGTTGTTGTTATTTGAACGAAGTGAGAGGAGCTTTACAACAGGCTCAAAGAGAAGCGATGCGGAAAAGCAAGCCCTGTACAGTGACTTTAGGGACAAGTGATAACCCGCCAACGGTAAGTGCAATAAATTCCTCTGGCGACTCCTGTGTAATTAACCGCGAACTGCAAAATGGAGTAGAAATGTCCAGTAATATTGACGGTAGTGGTAGTCCAGAAATTAAATTTAATATTCGAGGAGGGACTGGTGATAGAGGAAAAATTGTTCTACATATGGCTGATGCCTCCACTCAAGAGAAAAAATGTATTGTGCTATCCTCTGGTATTGGACTTATGAGGTCTGGAAATTACAGCGGTAACACCGATTCTTATAGCGATATTACTAATGGCGAATGCACTACTTCCCGATAGTTGATTTTATGAAATTAAGCTTATATAGATTTTCTAATAAATACTTTTCAAAAATAGGCAATCCGTCTTCATCTTCTGGTTTTACCTTGATAGAACTACTCGCAGCAATATCGCTTACTACGATTGTCGTTGGTGCTGCTGGCTTCGGCGTAGTTACGATTATGAACGCTAATGCAGAATCAGAAACTAAGACTCAGAGGCGAGTAGAACTCAATCGCGCTCTCGACTTCATTGCAGAAGATATCAGGAGAGCAAAGACTGCTACTGACAATCCCACTACTCTAACCACTGATTGGAGTTGGGATAGCAACCTGGGTGCCGTTTCAGCGAACCCCAAACCTAAACTATATTTAGAGATTCCTCTAAGCGTAGAGGAGATGTCAGCGGGAAGTAATCTAATCAAGGTTCCTAACCATAGCTTCTCAAATGGTAATGCTGTGATATTTACAGGAGATGGTAGTATCCCACCACCTTTATCAAAGGATACGGTCTACTATATCGAAGATGCCGATCAGGGCGCAGGTACTTTCAAAGTATCGTCTACACAAGGTAGTTCAGCAGTTAACTTGGCAAACGATAGCAGTGGAAACTTAACAGCTAACCAACTGGCTATTTACTATATTCGTGACGATACGAAGGCATGGTTGGAGCCAAAAACGATTAACCGTTCTGTTGGACCCTGTTCTCCGGGATACGCAACATCCAATTGCCCTGCATTAGTTGATTCAATCGCAGAGGATGGATTTACTACTAGCGTAGCTAATGAAAAGCGAGTAGGGCTTAATCTAACAGGTAAGCTTGAGGACGACCTTTACGAAGTAAATACTAAAGCTTTTGCCAGGAGTGCTAATCCATAGCCAACCCCTTATCATAGCAATCCCATCGCATCCCCTACGCCGATAAAACCTCCTTAGCAGTGAGACTTAATTCCGGGAAAGTTTGAGAAATAATCCGCTCACTCCCGCTGAATTCTCTTCTGCGATCGCCTCCCTTCACCAGCAAAAGAACTGAAACTTTCGATTCATCCCAGTCTACAATCCCAGACTCAGGAATCTTGATCGCCCAAAGAAGGTATATATCCGTATTTTTGTAGTTCAATTCAAGCGATCGCCTTTTTTATAAGCTAGTTCCTAATAGCAAAAACTCTCCAAGTTAGTTTTTGGAGAACTAGAAAAAATAGAGTATATAATTTTAATATCAGCTCAAATGACGCCCCCCCCCTTTACCTCGATTACAATCAATACAAAGCGTTTGTAAGTTCTGGGAATTGTTGCTGCCACCTTGGGAAAAAGGAACGATATGATCAACTTCTAGCTGAACTTGCTTTGCGCTGCGACCACAAAAAAACGCACTTGTGTCCATCTCTGTGCAGAACTGAGACACGAACTGAGGTAGGGATGTGTCGCGATCACTATAGACTGAACTAAGGCAACATGGAGTAGTCGCGCACTTTATTTGACAAGACACAGATTTTACACTCACTTCGCATTGTCTTGCTCAGAGTTAAACCTTCGTTACAATCATTTAAACTTTCATAGCCTAGAACCCAGGTTCTGCCTTAATCTGACAGTGGTTATCAGAATTAGTTAATCAACTCTCCACGATATGACCTCAGCGTCCCCTCACAAAAAATCGAAAGCGCTCAAACCCGGTAGTCGTCGCCCTGCCAAGGAACTGTGTAGCGAGTGCGGCTTCTGCGATACCCACTACATTCATTACGTCAAAGAAGCTTGTGCCTTCCTCAATCAACAGGTAGCTGAACTCGAAGAAGAGGCACACGGACGTTCGCGCAATCTGGACAATTCCGATGATTGGTACTTTGGGGTTAACCAAGACATGATGGCAGCGCGGAAAAAAGAACCCATCGAGGGCGCGCAGTGGACAGGAATTGTCAGCACCATTGCCTGTGAAATGCTCAACAGTGGCAAAGTAGAAGGCGTTGTCTGCGTTCAAAATAGCGAAGAAGACCGCTTTCAGCCCATGCCTGTGATTGCTCGTACTCCCGAAGAAGTGCTGGCAGCACGGGTAAATAAGCCTACTCTCTCCCCCAACCTTTCCGTACTAGAACAAGTAGAACAATCGGGCATGAAGCGGCTACTGGTGATTGGTGTGGGTTGCCAAATCCAGGCGCTGCGGGCAGTGGAGAAAAAACTAGGACTAGAAAAACTCTACGTTTTGGGAACGCCCTGCGTAGATAATGTCACTCGTGAAGGATTGCAAAAGTTCCTAGAAACCACTAGCAAGTCACCAGAGACTGTTGTGCATTACGAGTTCATGCAAGATTTCCGGGTTCACTTTAAACATGAAGATGGCTCGATTGAAAAAGTGCCTTTCTTTGGATTGAACACCAAAGAACTCAAGGACATTTTTGCCCCTTCTTGCATGAGTTGCTTTGATTATGTCAACTCCCTAGCAGATTTAGTTGTCGGCTATATGGGCGCACCTTTGAGCTATCAGTGGATGGTGGTGCGTAACGATACCGGACAGGAAATGCTAGAGTTGGTGGAGGATCAGCTAGAGACGCAGCCTGTTACATCCCAAGGTGATCGGCATAAGGCTGTCCAACAAAGTATCCCTGCCTATGAAAAAGGTGTTACTTTGCCGATGTGGGCAGCGAGACTAATGGGCGTAGTGATTGAAAGGATTGGTCCCAAGGGTTTGGAATATGCCCGTTTCTCGATAGATTCTCATTTCACGCGCAACTACTTATACGTGAAGCGCAACTACCCAGAGAAATTAGAGGCGCACGTTCCTGAGTACGCCAAGCAGATTGTCGGGCAGTATGAATTGCCGGAATGAAGGTTAGAACTAATTGCTACTCGTGCTTTCAGCTTCGGAACCCACGGTAACGACTTTTGCCCTAATCCCTTTGTCTCCTAAAGTGTTAACAAGCTGTTGAGCATTCGCTTTTTCTGCAAATAATCCCGCCTGAATGATGCCCTGTGCTTCTTTCACGAAGGCTTTGGGCTGGACTTTTTTGACTAAGGATAACAGCAGTTCACTGTCGGCGTTAATTTCTACCCGATAGATTGCAGAGGTAGGAGAGGGAGAAGGAGAAGGAGAAGAGGAGGGGGAAGGTGCCTGAAACTCGTACTGGCGGGGCGCTGCTGCCTCAGAAGAATTTGGCTGTGTTGACTCATTTTGGGAAGGCAAGGGTTGAGCCATCGTGGAACTGGCTTGGGCAACGAGCAAACTTCCTCCCAGCAGTGCTAGCATCCTAGTTTTTACTGAAATAAGTTGAGTCTGATACCGAAAAAAATTAAGTAGTTGGGCGACAAATTTCGGAGATTTTCCCAGTTGAGTAGACTGATTCGTTTTCATGGCTTGAGTTACTACTTGGTTACGCTCTCCATAAGAGCTTGAGCCACTACGCATCAATAAGGCTAACGCCAAAGTAAGACAAAATTTCTTCTTTTTCCCATTAATGGGTCTGAATCCCAGTTCAGGTGGCTCGAATCTCCATATGAACCAATCTCCTTCTGCCTTTTGCCGTTTGCCATTTGCCTTCGTTTTCAAACGTTTAATTTATCACATCAGAAACTGTATCTGATCGAAATTCATTAATGTTAGCCTAGGCGTAGGATTGGTTTCTTTTTAAGTCTTGATTAGGACTGGGTTCTATGAATCAAAAAGTCGTTGTCGGTCTATCGGGCGGAGTTGACAGTTCCGTGACAGCCGCTACTTTGCATAATCAAGGGATAGAGGTAGTGGGGTTAACCCTTTGGTTGATGAAGGGTGGTGGTCAATGCTGTTCTAAAGGGATGGTTGATGCGGCTTTTATTTGCGAGCAACTCGGCATTCCTCATCATATTATCGATACCCGCGAACTTTTCCAAACCTATGTGATTGATCCCTTAGTTTCGGGTTATGAATCAGGCGTTACGCCCTTACCTTGCTCCCAGTGCAATAAGTCGGTGAAGTTTGAACCGATGCTGCAATATGCGAGGGAAAAGTTTGGGATAGAGCGTATCGCTACGGGTCACTATGCGCGGATTCGCTACGATGAAAAAAGCGATCGCTACCAGTTGTTACAAGCAGTAGATAAAAATAAAGACCAATCCTACTTTTTATATTACCTAAGTCAGGAGTTACTGGCGGGAACTACGTTTCCTCTGGGCAACCAACACAAGGAAGAAACTAGACGCATCGCTACTGAGCTGGGATTGAAAACTGCTGATAAACCCGACAGTCAGGACTTATGCGTTGCTGATACCTACGGCTCTATGCAGGAGTTTCTAGACCAGTACATCGACCAAAAACATGGCGAGATTGTTAACCAGGAAGGTAAGGTACTGGGACAGCATCGTGGTGTCCATCACTACACAATTGGTCAGCGCAGAGGGCTAGGGATTTCTGCCCCAGAACCATTGTATGTGATTGAATTAGATGCCCAGAGCAATCGGGTGATTGTGGGCAGCCGCCCCAATGGTTATCGTTCCGAATGCTTGGTGGGAGGAACAAACTGGGTTTCTATCCCGGAACCATCTTCCCCAATTCGCGCTCAAGTGAAAGTGCGATCGCGAACACCAGCAGTTCCAGTGACAGTAATTCCACTGGAAAATGCTCAGATGAAACTGCTCTTTGATGAACCTGAGTTTAGCATTACGCCTGGTCAAGCGGCGGTGTTGTATGAAGGGGAACTCCTACTTGGCGGCGGCACAATTACAAAACCAGAATAAAATTGCTGAGACTTAGCTCACTCCCCAGCTAAGGCGTGTCATCGTAGTTCCCGCCGTCTTTTTTTCGCCAGCGCTATGCAATAATTGCATCGAGCATGTCATATTAGTTATTGGCATCTTCCGCCAGAATCTTGAAGACTTTTCCCACACACCGGTCTTGCTCTAGCGGCTGAAGCGGGTGTAAATGACGCGAAAATCCCGCCAGGGGATGCCAGCGCGATATCGAGAGAGCACTGCCAAGGGCAAACAGACGATTGTTATTAGCGGTTCTACCGACGTGACCCTAATGAGAATATGGGGTGAAATAAATGAAAAGTTATCTAAGCAAAATGCGAGGTGGTGGAAAAGCCCCAGCTAGACCACGCATAAGTTATGTGATTTGGTCGTGGTTTGGTAGTTTTGTGGGCATCGCGGCGACAGCATATCTTACCCATGTAACAGGGAATTCCTTTGAAACGGGGACTTCTTTTCTCATCGCACCATTCGGTGCAACTTGCGTGATTGCCTTTGGTCTTCCCGACAGCCCAGTCGCGCAACCAAGGAACATAGTCGGCGGGCACTTTATATTTATTTAAGCAAAACCCACGCTCTTTAGACGTGGGATGTAGCGTGGTTAGCTTTAGCTCAGGCGATTTAACTAGACTGTACGTAAAAGTTAAGTTCTCATAGAGGTATGAT
>PXPT01000175.1 GCA_003021505.1 Cyanobacteria bacterium QS_4_48_99
TTGCTCCGATGTGGTTCTCTAGCTTCTTCGAAAATGACAATGTTGTTCTTAGCAGTCTTCCCACTCGCTCCCTAAACGTGTGATTCAATCCACCGACAGCTCACGCTGGCGAAGTAATTCGCCACCCGTGTCCTTCTCGATGCCGCTTCTTCTTCCGCTCTGTTTTCGCAACGCTCGATGCCGCTTCTCTGGCAACATCTGTTTGTACGCTTCCCCAACATCCGTGTAACCGAGTGCGCACTGTCGATACACCCCTGGCAGTGACTCCCATAGCGCCCTTGCTCCTGCTCGGCTGCCATCGCCAACATGGACTCCGATCATCTCTTTCCTATCTTGGTCAATCGCCTGCCACCACCAGAGTTGGCCATGTTTACTTCCCACCAATGACCAGATCTGATCCATCTCCACTCTCAAGCGACCCGGTTTTTTGGAGGTCTCGACTTGCTTGGGAATTTGATAGTACTTTTGATGGAGGTAGTACTGAAGTCAGCGCTCCTACACCTGATCAACCCGGGCAACGGCAGCGAGCGCCAGGCGCTCTTTCAGAAAGCCGAGCCACCAGAGCGCGAGTCTCTGGAAAAACTGGCTGAGGAGTGGCATCTGGGAGAAATTGGCGACCGCAGAAGTGGCAGCAGAACCGCTGTTTGCCTGGTAGTTACCTCCTTATCGGATCACACCCTTGCAACAGCACTGTGGACAGTTCATCTTGCTCTCGAATCCAACCTACATTTACACTACCATTCCTATGCAGGACTACCGCCGGACGGACGCTGCGCCTCACCCAATAAAATCATTCTAGACAATATCCCAGCCGCACAAATTCATAATGGTGGTCGTTTGCGCTTTGGTCCTGATGGAATGCTTTATATCGGCACTGGCGATGCCAAAAATCCAGAAAATTCCCAAGATGTCAACAGCCTTGCAGGTAAAATTCTGCGTGTGACACCTGAGGGACAGGTTCCAGAAGACAATCCCTTTCCAAATAACCCCGCCTTCATTGTTGGCGTTCGTAACAACCAGGGATTTGATTGGTACAACGAATCGACGCTACGGATAAGTGATCATGGTCCTAGTGGGGAATTGGGTAGAACAGGACACGATGAAGTTAACGCCGCCAGTGCAGGTGATAACCTCGGCTGGCCCCCTATCTATAGCTGCCCAACCCAACCAGGGATGATACCACCTTCTCTCACTTGGGATGAAGCGGTGCCTCCCGGTGGGGCAGCAATCTATACGGGGAACACTATTCCAGAGTGGCGGGGTAACTTGATAATTGGGGTGCTGGGTGCTGACATACTTACATCGCGTTCCCTTTAATTCCGAGTCTCCCTACCAGGTTCAGAGCCATGAGGTGTACTTTCAGGGCGAACTGCCAGCTGTCCGCCAGAGAAGGACAAAATTCTACGCATAACCAGTAGCAATCCCGGATAGGCACAGTACTAAATTTAAAAGGTGGTTTTATCCATATTCCAGTTTTGCCAGAGCAAGTGATTCAATCCTACCCTGTTCCCTTTATTCCCCTTGAGATGACCCGCAAAGCTTTACCATTGCTTACTAGAGGGTGATTCATGCTGCTCAAAATTCCCATAATTGAGGCTCTCTTTGAGCGTAGAGGCGATCGCAATACAGTATCCAGCCAGCACCAAATAAGCCAGTTAGGGAACCTGTGATCGCAGCAGATGTCCACCACCCTACTGGTCCCACCCAGTCACAAATTTCGCTAACAATCGCTGTGGAGCCTCTAGCAACAACATAAGCTGTCCCTGCGGCGGTAACTGTTACTAAACCTAACTCTTTCAGCATGTCCAGAAGTTCTTTGTGGGATAAGTATTCCTCAAAATAGATTTTCCAAATTGTGGTATACATGAAAAGATCAGAAGCAGTTAGTATTACCTGTTTGGGAAGTTCAGCGCAGGATGTGGGGGCAGCAGAAGCCGTACTGCCTCCAATCGCATAACTGTTAAGCGCCCAAAATGCTTCTAATCTTTTCTTACCCAGATTACTCACGGTGCTATCTCCTGGGAGTTCAACAACGAAATTCTGCACGCCTCAGTTCTCTGTTCTCTGTAGAGGATAGGTGGTTTGCAGTAACATCCCAGCGCTGCCTGTTGAGGAGTAGTAAGCGATTACCAACGGTGGCAGTGTTAGGGTTAGTATAGCAATTGTAGTTCCCAAGATTCCTGCCCATCTAGGTCGAAGAGAGCTAGAAACATTGCCAGACGGGCTACTTGATTCCATATGGGGGGGATTTTTGAACTCGGTCAATTGCGGAAAATGTCAACACAATTATAGCAATTTTTTCTAGGCGATAGTCTTTTCTGTCACTAAAGTCAAAAGTCTTCAAACTTACGCAGTAGCAGGAGGTTAATAAACCACAGAGGCCAGGAGGAAGCCGAGAATAGAGGGGCTTGATTAAATTGATGCGGTTGATTAACACTTAACGGCTAGTGGCTGACAGTTTGCTGCTGGAATCTTTTCTGGAATATGCTTTGAGCGGCTCTTTAATAAACCGGATGTAGAGATGCTTAAAGGTAGAGCGAGCTACCCGTGGCATTCCAAAGTCGATGGGAGCTAAAGCATCCGGTAATTTCCAATCAGAAACTTGCAGTGCTGCTGGGGATTGGTGGGGAAAGTGAACTTCTGCTTGTTCTGGGCACAGTTCTAACCGTTTAGAAGCGGCTACTGTGGGAACAATCGCTGGGTTAACTTTAAGGACTTCCACAAGCGAGCTATCTAGGGCAAAGACATCAGCGGATGCTCCTAGGATTCTGAGTGGACGTGGTTCACCGCCACTAGGACCATTACCTTGGTGAGCAAGAACGCCATCGGCAATTGTTAAGTCTGGCTGAATTGCTCGTGCCGTCTCCACCAGCATTTCTCCAAAACGGTGGGCATCCTTTCCGGCTTCCATGTGCCACCAGGCTTTCATCTTCCCAGGTACGCAGCCAAATAAATTTTTCACCCCTAGTGTCATGGTAAGCTGCAGGTGGGATTTAACCTTGGGCAGATTAATTACCACATCTGCCTCCATCGCCTCTTTGGAGAGACGCAAGTGGTTGAAGGTATCGCTGACGGTTTCGTAGCGCTGTCCGTGGAATTCCACGATGGGCAAGTTAAGAGCTTCGGTTAAAGGTAGATAGCCATTGGCTTCAGCAACCCCTTGGGCGGTTCCGAAGGCAGGGCTGTCACCCAAAAACGGCTTGCCTCCGGCTTCTTGAATGAGTTGAGCAACGCAGCTCACGACTTCGGGGCGGGTGATGCACTCTTTTCCAGGACGTCCTGCAGTGAGAAGGTTGGGCTTGAGGAGAACGCGCGAGCCTGGTTTCACGAAAGACTCGATTCCTCCCAAGGGTTCAAGTAGGGTTTCTATCGATGCCCGTAAAGCTTGCTCCTCGTAGGAGGTGGAAGAAATTAGACTGACTTGGGGTGGCATAGCTAATTTAAGGATGCTTTGCTTTAGCGTACATAAGAGACACTGTTAATATCAATTGTCCAGATAATCACTATAGCACTACGGATGTTTTTTTGAGCTTTTAACAATTCGATTGCTGGTTGAGTCTAAGTAATTCTAGATTAGAATATTTCATTTATCACTACGTATTTACTACTACCGAAACTTGATTGAGCATTGCTGGTTCGTGCTCAAGAATGGGATGAAGCAGCGGTGGATGAATTTGAGTGCTTTCGCGATGGTGTAGATGCTGCCTTCCAACAATGTCCTAATGTACTTTCGTAGTGCTATAACAAAAGAGGGATTACGTCGGTCGAAAACCTCACTGACTTTGCACTCAGAATTAACAACTACGAATTAGGAAGTCTCGTCCCGTTTGCTAATTTCCGCAGGTGGGCTAGTTGCTTCGACCGCCGTGAAAGGCTCTAGAATTTTATAGGTGTGAGATGCTCCCTCAGGAACTATCCAGGAATCACCAGGCTCAAGTATTACCATCTGACTTTCTAAGTGCAACTCTGCACGACCTTTGATTACCCAAAAATCATGGGTCTAAGGCCCCTTCCTTCAGGTAGGAGAGTGTCAAATAACCAACTGTTTCGTAATCGCGCCGCATTTCCGATTTGGGTTCGCCTGGTTGCTCGTTTTCCCAAAGTCGCATCGAGAGACTTTTGCCTGTGGCGAGATATTTTTGACCCATCTCACCCTTTGGCGAGTGAGTGGAACTGACTTTCTTAACGCTTGTATCGCTCATTCTGTCCTCCTGTTTTCTAGTTATCTGCGTTCTTTGTAACATGCGCCCGAGTTATGCACCGTACTTCCGTAATCTGCCAGCGTGCGCTAGAGCAAGACCCATCAAGTCAACCCCAGCTCGCGTGCCCAGAGAGCCTCGCAAACAGGAATATTCATCAAAGGTCGCAACCTCATCCCCCCGGGCAAATTTCCCCTGAATCATGACAGGAACGGGATGCCAGCTATGTCCCTCCATAACGGCTGGCGTGGAATGGTCGGCACTCACCACTAAAGCGTCGGGATTGAGCGCTCTCACTTGCGGTAGCAGGCGGTCCACTTCTTCAAGGATGCTCACCTTGCCATCGAAGTTTCTATCTTCCCCCTTGCTGTCGGAATGCTTGACGTGTAGGAAATAGAGATTGTAATCGTCCCCATAGCAGGATTGCAACGCTTGGAACCGTTGTTTCATCCCCCCTGGTCGCGGGAGAATATCCATACCAAGTAAGCGGCTGACCCCGCGATACATGGGATAATCGGCAACACACACGCCTTTAAGTTTAAAGCGGTCTGCTAGGGACCGAAAAGGTTGATAGCGCTCGAAGCCTCTCATCAAAATCATATTGGCAGAATCTTCATCCGCGAGAACTTGCTTCAGTTGCTCAATAAACGAGCGGACTAGCGTAGCTGTTTTTTGCGAGTCCTGGGACTGAGCTTGAGGTTCGAGGGGAGTAGTACCAGTGGTTTGCGGGTCAGTATCTAGCAAATTCCCTCCCAATCCTGAACCACGCAGGATAAACACGGCTCGGTGTTCGCTCACTGTTTCAAAAAAATATTCCCCATCGAAATCCAGCGTGACTTTCTCTTTAATTTTTTGGCAGAGGCGTTGGTTGGTGTTGGTATTAATTCTTCCTGCCCTTCTGTCGGTAACTTTGCCGTTGCGATCGCACGTAGCAAAATTAACCCGTGCTGCAATGTCGTTCTTTTGGAGGTCAAAATCAATTCCCAGGGCAGATAGTATCCCTCTCCCAACTGGACATCGCAGCGGGTCATAGCCAAACAGCGCTAGATGACCGGGTCCACTACCGGGGGTAATGCCAGGACCAACCATTTCTAGAAGACCGCAGCTCGAATCCTGAGCAAGCCGATCCAGGTTAGGAGTCTGTGCCACCTGGAGTTCCGTGCCGCCTTTTTCCGAATCTGGCAATCCCCCAGCACCATCCAGAATTAGATAGATAATCTTGCCGCCGTTATCCCAGGCGAGATCTTCCCAAACTGTACTGATATCCATAGCTGTGTATCCAGGGTTGTAGGTTACAGGTTAAAGGTTAAAGGTTGAAGGTTGTTCGGCGAAGCCGTTCCCGTAGGGTAGGTTTATTCTTTCCCCGCGTTCCCGCGTCCTCTTTCTCCCCTGCTCCCCCTGCTCCCCCTGCTTCTTTGTCCCCGCATCTCTCTTGCTATCCCTCCATCTCAGCTATCCGGCGTTTCACCGCAACCACACTGTCAGGGTTGAGGGAGATCGAGTCAATTCCGGCTTCTACCAAGAAGGCGGCAAAATCGGGATAATCACTGGGGGCTTGTCCGCAGATACCCACTTTGCTCTCGGCTGTGTGGGCAGTTGGGATTAGGCGATTAATCGTCTGCTTAACCGCTGGATCGCGTTCGTCAAAGAGATGAGAGAGAGCTTCGGAGTCCCGATCTACGCCCAAAACCAGTTGGGTAAGGTCGTTGCTGCCAATCGAGAAGCCATCGAACCGCTGGGAAAACTCGGCTGCCAGTTCCACATTGGAGGGGATTTCGCACATGAGATAGACTTGAAGTCCATTTTCGCCACGCTTCAGTCCGTTTTCCGCCAGCACTTCTAGCACCTGGTCAGCTTCTTCCAAGGTGCGACAAAAGGGAATCATGATGATGACATTGCTCAGTCCGATTACTTCTCGGACTCGGTGAAGCGCGCGGCACTCCAGGGCAAATCCTTCCCGGTAGCGATCGCTGTAATACCGAGATGCCCCCCGAAACCCAAGCATGGGGTTAGATTCGGCTGGCTCAAATTGCTGACCCCCAATCAACTGAGCATATTCGTTGGTTTTGAAATCGCTTGTCCGCACAATGACTGGATTAGGATATTGAGCAGCGGCAATTTTGGCGATCCCGCGTGACAAATGATCCACGAAATACTCTGTCTTATCCTCGTAGCCACGAGTCAATGCTTGGATCTGTTTGCGTGCCCCTTCATCTGGGAGGTTGTCGAAATGAACCAATGCCATGGGATGAGTCTGGATGACATTGTTGATCAGGAATTCCATGCGTGCTAGACCAATCCCATCGCAGGGCAACTGCCACCAGCGGAAAGCAGCATCCGGGCTAGCGATATTCATCATGATCTGCGTCTGGGTTTTAGGCACTTCTTCGAGGTTCACCTCTGATTCCTCGAAATCTAAGCTGCCCTTGTAGATATAGCCGCGATCGCCTTCGGCGCAGGAGATAGTAATTTCCTGAGTGTCCTCTAGCACTTCTATCGCCTCACCCGTTCCCACAACCGCTGGAATTCCTAATTCGCGGCTAACAATTGCGGCATGGGAAGTCCTTCCCCCCCGCTCTGTGATAATTCCTGCCGCCCGTTCCATAATCGGAACCCAGTCCGGGTCAGTCATCTCAGCCACTAGGATAGAACCGTCTTCAAATCGATCCTTTTCCTCAGCGCTGGGAATGATACAAGCCTTGCTAGCGGCGATCGCACCCCCAATACTCAACCCGGTTAACAAGGTTTCGCTCTTTTCTTTCAGGGTGTAAGTTTTCAGCGAACCTGCTTTCTTTTGGGATTGAACAGTTTCCGGGCGAGCTTGCACAATAAATAGCTCCCCTGTCTGTCCATCCTTTGCCCATTCCAGATCCATCGGTTGTTGGTAATGCGCTTCAATCGCGCTCGCCCACCGTGCTAGTTGCAAAATCTCGTCATCGTTGAGGACAAAAGAGCGACGCTCCTTGGAGGAGGTATCGACATTCTTGGTCGTCTCACTTCCCCCCTGGGCATAGACCATTTTTTTCTCTTTACTTCCCAGCTTTTTTTCAATCACTGGCTTGAGGTCTGGTTGCTGCAACAGGGGTTTAAAGACGCGATATTCATCCGGGGTAACGCTGCCTTGCACGACATTCTCCCCCAATCCCCAAGCGGCATTGATAACAACCAGATCGGGGAAACCCGTATCGGTATCCAGGGAAAACATGACACCAGCGCTGGCGTGATCGGAGCGCACCATCTTTTGCACGCCAATCGAGAGGGCGATTTTCATGTGGTCAAATCCCTGAGCCTCCCGATAGCTGATGGCGCGGTCAGTAAACAGGGAAGCGTAACATTTGCGACAAGCTTCTAGGAGTTCTTGGGAACCTGTCACATTCAGAAATGTCTCCTGCTGACCAGCAAAACTGGCTTGAGGTAAATCTTCTGCGGTGGCACTACTTCTGACTGCTACGTCTACTTCCTCGGTGCCGTAATGCCGGGAGAGTTCGGTGTAGGCAGCTTGAATGGCTCTGGTCATTTCTTCGGGAAAGTCCGCATACCAGAAGAGTCGCCGGATTGATTTTCCGACTTTTTCCAAAGTAGCGGCACCACTTTGGAGGTCTTTCAGGTGGGATTGGATGGTTTCGGTTAAGTTGTTCGCCTTCAGGAATTGCCGATAAGTATCCGCTGTGGTGGCAAAGCCATCAGGAACATCAACCCCTTCCTCTTTCAAGGTCCGAATCATTTCTCCCAGGGAGGCATTTTTGCCGCCGACAAGGGTGGTTTCATCGGAGGTAAGGTTTTCAAACCAGCGAATGTCAGACTTTTCCTGTGCTATTGACATCATTTTTTCCTTCTGGTTTTCGGGTTTAGCGATCGGCAACTGGCGATTGAGAAGAAGATAATACGATGAGGGTTGCAGGTTGCAGGTTATCCAAGTGAGGAGTGCAGAGGCGCTGAGGTGCGGAGGTTTCTGTGCAGAGGAGAAGTCTGTGTCGAGTTAGAATTGGCTAGTGGAGATTGCACCAGGTGATCCAGGTGCGGAGGGTGCGGAGGGAAAATAGTTTCGGAGTGCGTTAGTCTCTCCTGTGCCCCTCTGCTCCCCGAGAGCTCCTCTGCTCTTTGTGTCCCCCCATCTCCGCGTCTCCGTTTCCGCGTCCCTTTAGCCAACTGCTTGCGGCGCTTGAGATTCCATAGTCCTGTGGACTGCTTCTTGGATGAGCCGACTAGCGTATCCCCATTCGTTGTCGTACCAACTCATGACTTTAACCAAATCCCCATCAACCACTTGCGTCATGGTTAAATCGACAACTGAGGCACGAGGATCTTGGATAATATCACTGGAGACGATGGGGTCTTCCGATACGGATAAAACTCCCTTGTACTGCTCGCCTGCTTCTTCTCGAAAGATGCGATTGATTTCGTCTACGCTTGTTTCTCTTTCCGTTACGAAAGTAATGTCGGAAATGGAACCAGCAGGTACAGGAGTCCGCACAGCAACGCCGTCAAATTTTCCTTGGTACTGAGGCAGAACTTCAGTCGTGGCTTTCGCAGCACCAGTGGTGGTGGGAACTAAGTTGGCAGCAGCAGCTCTTCCTCTGCGAAACTTTTTATGGGGTCCATCTACGAGGTTCTGGGTGGCAGTGTAGGCGTGAACTGTAGACATAATCGCCTTTTTCACCCCAATCCGGCGTCCCATTGCTTCCACGACGGGGGTGACGCAATTGGTGGTGCAACTTGCACAGGAGATAATCCGATCCGAGTCTGTCGAGTGATTGACACCGGGAACGATAGTTTTGACATCCTCACTCTTGGCGGCAGTGGATAAGATGACGCACTTGGCACCCGCCTGAAGGTGTTTTTCTAGTTCTTCGGTTTTGTCAAAGATGCCTGTACATTCAAATACAAAATCGACTCCGTGATCGCCCCAAGGCAGTTGTGCGGGATCTTTCTCGCTATAGACTCGGTATTGTTGACCATCGACAATTAGGCTATCTTCGGTATGCTCTACTCTTTTGTCATACCTGCCATAAGCGGTGTCGTACTGTAACAAGTAAGCAAGATTATCTGGCGACACAAGATCGTTAACGGCGACGACTTCTAATCTGGGCGTATCTTGGGCGATCTTAAAAACGGCTCTGCCAATTCTTCCCAATCCATTAATTGCGACTCTTGCCATGTTTCACCTCCTGGTTATGGGGTTTGTCATTGCAGTAATTGAGGCGATCGCTCTCACGTTAAGCGAATCTGGAACCATCAGTTAAGAACAAAGACAAGCGTGATTTCATCTTTCTTAAGAGGGAAAAGGATGGGTATTTAACCGTCTCATCAAAATGAGTTGATTAGCTGACCACGTTTTGAGGTTCGCCTCGTACAAATGCGACAAGATTGTCTACAGTTACGTCCAAAATGCGCTGAATCGCCTCGCGAGTATTGAAGGCACTATGAGGGGTAATAATGACATTACGCAGGCGCAGCAGAACGTGGTCGGCAAGCAGCGTATCCAGGTTGTATTGTTTGCGAAATACCGAACGCAGCAGTTCCGCTTCCTCACGCATAGCGGGTTCTTCAGGCAGCACATCTAATCCCGCTGCGGCTACCTTTTCCTCTGCTAAGGCGCGCAGCAAGGCTTGAATATCGACCACACTTCCGCGAGAAGTATTGATTAAAATGGTGCCTTGCTTCATCATGTCAAACTGCTCGCTAGAAAGGAGGTGATGTGTCTTCTCGTTGGCGGGAACATGCAGGGTAATGATATCGGCGGCGGATAAAACTTCCTCCATCCCCGCATAACGAAACCCTAGTCGAGAAGCCAAGTCTTCTCTCGGCTTCACATCAAAGGCAACTACCTCCATCCGAAATCCCTTGGCGATTTCAATAACGCATTCCCCAATGTTGCCAGTTCCAATGACACCGAGGGTTTTACCCCGCAGGTCAAAGCCATGAAGCCCTTCCTGAGAAAAATCCCCTTTACGAGTGCGGTCAATCGCTTCTGGAAGTTTATGGCTAATTGCTAGCAGTAGTCCGAAAACGTGTTCGGCTACGGTATTCTCTCCGTAGGTGGGAACGTTACACACCGTTATGCCCTGCTGTTGGCAGTAGTTGGTGTCGATGTGGTCGAAACCAGTCGAGCGAGTAGCAATCAGCTTGAGATGGCTGAATTGTTTGAGAACCTCGGTGTTCAACTCAGAGTAAATGAAGGTCGAAATCGCTTCTGCATCCGCATGTTGGCTGGCGTTATCTGGGGTGAGCGGCTGCTCGGAAAACTCCACCTCATGCTCAGCGCTTAACTGCTCGAACGTCTTGCGTTCCCAAGGCTCAACTTGAAAAACAACTATCTTCATAACTTCACCTGATCGTTTGTCACTGGTTACTTATTAACGGTTGCAGGTTGCAGGCGATTCAAGTGAGGAGTGAGGAGAGTCCCGTTGGGACTGACGCGGAGAGGGGATGACGCACGCCTAGCCGAGAGCGGAAAGTGAGGGGTGAGGAGTGAGAGAGTGAGGAGGTAGATGGGCTGGTTTAATAGAAAAATTTATTTCTATTTCCAACACTCTCACGCACTCACGCTTTCACTTTTTCCCCGTGTCTCCGTGTCCCCGCGTCCTCTTTCTCCCCTGCTCCCCAGCTTCTGCTACTTTCCTAATTCCCGCCTGCGCTGTAGCCAACTTGCCACGTCGCTGGCAGTGATGATGCCTCTCAACTCCCCATTCCGAGCCACGAGCACGCGCCGCGCTCCTGAAGTTTCCATTTTTTCAAGCACTTGAGGCATATTTTCTTCTGGAGGAACGATGACACTGTCCTGGGCGGGAGTACATGGTGTCGTTTAGGTGCGCGTTGTCCACTCTTGCCGTGGGATTTCCTTGACCTGATTCAGCACGATGATGAAGAAGCGGCAAAAAGCCTTCCAGTATTCAGCGATTTTCACCGTAATTTTGGGGTCTCATCAGAGTGACGTAACCTCTCTTTGGGTAGAGATGTCAGGTGGGGAAGCGATCGCAACCGGGATAGAGTGGCGAAATTTCGCAGAGTTGGTGATGCAGTGTAGGGGCAACCCAGTTTTAGTTCTTTATAAAATAGCCTTATTAATTCTTAAAAAAAAACTTTACTTATACAAAAAGTAACTATAGACATTCATGATTTTAATTTAGTTATACTGAACCGATAGGAAAGCATTGAATATCTCGACCAGAGAGCAATTTTGTTATGGAATCATTTGACTGGCTCGACTTGATCGCTAGTGAACTTGGTGAATTCAAAGTTGAGCACGACCAGCTCAGCGATGAAGTGGAAAGACTGAAAACGCGAATTAACGAGCTGGACCTTAACTCTACGACGGTAGAAAAAGACCGCCTCCGGGCAGAGCTTCAGGCACTAAAAAGTGAACTTATAGACTTTAATAATGAGTCTAAAACGTCGGAAACGGAGCGGCTTCGGGCAGAAATTCAAGCACTGAAACGTGAAGTGAAAGAGCTTAAAAATAACTCCACCAATTCAGGAGCTAACTACAAAAAATGGAGATCCGATTACACTCAGTTCCAAACTGAGGTGGAACAATTTTGGGATAATCTTGCTCAAGTTCGAGCTAATCAAGTTGAAGCTGCTGGAGATGACTTAGTTAGTTATCAGAAACAAGCGGAGATTGCCCGACAAAGGATTGCTTTTGCCCAACAGAATAAGCGTTGTGCTGGGCAAAGGGGTGAGTCTATCCGGCAAAGGCTTGAGAATCTGCAACAACAAAAGCACATTACCGACAGTTAAATTAATATCGCTTCACTACCCGTTGCATCTCCTTCTCATCCTCACGCCGCTTAATCGTTTCGCGCTTATCGCGAACCTTTTTCCCTCTTGCTAGCGCGATGCTTACCTTAACCAACCCTCCTTTCAGGTACATTTTCAAAGGTACTAGCGTCAGCCCCTTCTGTTCTACTTGACCGTAAAGCTTGTCAATTTCCTTGCGATGTAACAATAATTTGCGAGTGCGGCGCGGGTCATGATTAAAATACTCTCCGCTAGCTTGGTAAGGGGAAATATGCACGTTCAGCAACCACGCTTCCCGGTTACGAATAATCGCGTAGCCATCGCGCAAGTTAGCTCTACCTGCTCGAACTGACTTAACTTCTGTCCCAATCAGTCGCACCCCCGCCTCATAAGTGTCGAGAACCTCGTAGAGAAAGCGGGCTTGGCGATTCTGACTAATAACTTTGATTCCTTGATTATTCTCGCCCATATTATTTTTATTAACGCTCAGGTGAAGGAAAAACTATCACGCTCTCGTTAGTCCTTAGTCATCGGTCATCGGTCATCAGTAAACTTTAATCAACGTTAGTGCTAATGGCTAGCGAGGTGACTCCCTTAATTATCTCTTAACATAGGCGCGAAGATAACTTTTTTCCAAACCCTACGTTTATAGCAGTTTAGGACTTCCTAAGGCACACTTGCTGAAAAGCAGGGAAAAGAAATAGGCGGTTGGGGAAATGCCTTCGGCAGCGGTATTGGGAAAAGGAAAAAGGGGAATGGAAAAGTTCTTTCACCCTTGACCACGCGCGTTGCGTTTATCCTCTCCCCTGTGGTGAAACGCCATAACTTAGAGAGAGCCTTAACCCATCTCTAACCAGTCAAAGATTTGGTCAAGCTGCTTGAGGCTAATCAGCCCATACTGCCACAGAACGATGGACATCGAGCTTGGGGTTGTAGTTTGGTGGCGCAGGGCAAACTCAATGGAATCCTGGGGAAGATTGAGTTTCTCTTGGAGGAATTGCGTGAACTCCGTTGACATGTAGGTAAAAATGAGAATGTTAACGCTTGATGTTTTAATATTATAAACTTCTGTAAAGTTATGCCACCATTAGCGGAAAAAATGGGTTGGAGTCGTGGTGGCGACGTGCTTGCTCCATATAGGAGACTTCGCAGCAGTTGTCGGGTAAAGGGGAAGGGATTACGGGTTGCAGGTTACAAGTTACAGGTTGCAGGTTAACTTTCAACCTTTAACCAAATCCGCTACTCATAAAGATGGGTAATGCGTGCAGGTGCAAGAGGTGTAGGGTTTGCCTAGATGGCAGAGCTTTTCGCCTTCTGCGCTCTGGGCTAAGTAATGTTAAGCTATATGAAAAATAGCGTAAAGTTTACTAAACCACCGAAGCAAATGGAAAAAGCAACTTTTGCAGCCGGCTGTTTCTGGGGAATAGAAGCAGCATTTCAGAAAACTAAAGGCGTAAAATCCACCTCAGTTGGATACACGGGCGGAACTTGGAAAAACCCAAGCTATTATGACGTATGCTCAGGTAAGACTGGACACGCAGAAGCAGTGCAAGTTGAGTACAATCCGTCTGAGGTATCTTACCAAGAACTTCTCGATGTATTCTGGAACGTTCATAATCCTACCCAGGTGAACCGCCAGGGTCCAGACATTGGCACGCAGTATCGTTCGGCAATCTTTTATCACAACGCCGAACAAGAGAAAGCAGCAAGGGAGTCCAAGGAGAAACTCGAACGTTCTAGTCGATTCAATGCTCCCATTGCAACCGAAATTACTCCCGCTTCGGAATTTTACGAGGCGGAAGAGTATCACCAGAGCTACTACGAGAAAAAAGGACTCAAAGTCTAGAGTGGTACTGCCCCCAATTGGGTATGGGGGGATGAAGAGTTACAGGTTACAAGTTGCAGGTTAAAGGTTATCCCCTTGTCCTCCTTATCTCCCTTGTCCCCCCTATATCTCTTGTCCTGCAATTTCGGGCGTCTCCCCGTCTCCGCTACGGACATCTCACGGTGGGGAAGTAATTCGGCACCCGTGTCTTTGTCTGCCATAACTATAGGTATTTAACTAGACTTGAAATCAGCCCTAAACCCGCCAGATGGCATCGGCAACGCGAGCGACATCGTACATTTCGGCAACATCGTGAACGCGGAGGATGTCAGCGTGCCCCGCAACTGCCGCGCAGCAAGTAGCAGCAGTTCCCCAGACGCGGTGCTTGGGTTCGCTTTGGTTGATAATTTTACCGATAAAACCTTTGCGAGAAGCACCCACTAAAATGGGGACATCTAGAGAGCGAAACTGGTTTACTCGTCGCAGTAATTCCAGATTTTGCTCGTGAGTTTTGGCAAAGCCAATGCCTGGATCTATGATAATGCGCGATCGCTCCACTCCAGCACGCATCGCCTCAGCAATCTGCTCTTCTAAAACTTGATAGATCTCTCCAACTAAATCATCGTAATTAGTAAGCTGCTGCATCGTCTCAGGCGTTCCACGGATGTGCATCAACACAATCGGCACACCCAATTGGGCAACCGTAGGCAGCATCTTCGCATCAAAAGTTCCGCCAGAAATATCATTCACCAAATCTGCCCCCGCCTCCACTGCCGCTTGAGCAACCGAAGCACGGGTAGTGTCCACAGAAATGGGTACAGATGCCTCCGAACGCAGCGCCCGGATTGCAGGCAGCACTCGGTTCAGTTCTTCTTCTACCGAGATGGGGGTAGCACCTGGTCGAGTGGACTGCCCCCCTATATCAATCATATCCGCCCCAGCCGCCACCATTTGTTTTGCCTGTGCCAAGGCAGACTCCGGGTTATGGAAATCTCCCCCATCGCTAAAGCTATCCGGAGTGACATTCAAAATCCCCATCAGATAAGTGCGCTTTCCCCACGCGAAAAAGTGTCCCCGGAGTTTCAAAGTCCCATTTGTCATTTGCTCCTCGCTCCTTGCCAATAGCTAATAGCCAATAGCGATTAGCCATCAGCCATCAGCCACTAGCAAGCGGACTACTGATAATGAACAATACGAGCGAAATTAGCGGGATCAACGCTGGCTCCCCCAACTAAAACACCGTCAATTTCGGGTTGAGCCATAATCTCGTCGATGTTGCTGGGCTTGACAGAGCCACCGTACTGAATGGGGACATCGGGATTATCCAACTGAGAGCGAATCAAACCGATGACTCGATTCGCCTCGGAAGCGCCGCAGGTTTCACCTGTGCCAATTGCCCAGATGGGTTCGTAGGCAATAATCAATCGTGTAAGGTCAAGATTGACCAAACCTGCTTTCAACTGGTTAGCAATGACGGTTTCCGTTTCACCTGCGTCCCGTTGTTGCTTACTCTCTCCAATGCAGAGAATGGGAGTCAACCCGTGACGTTGGGCAGCTAGAGCACGCCAATTGACGGTTTCGTCCGTTTCGCAGAAATACTGACGGCGTTCGCTGTGACCAACAATTGCGTAGCTTACACCCATTTCTGTCAGCATCGCCCCCGAAATTTCTCCGGTGTAGGCTCCTGCCTCTTCCCAGTGAATGTTTTGGGCACTCAACTGCACGCGGCTACCATGCAGATTTTGAGAGAGGACTCCCAAGGCAGTATAGGGAGCGCACAGAATCACTTCTCGCTCCTCCACGTCTTTTTCTAACTCAGGCATGAAGGCTTGCAAAAACTCCAAGGACTCTGCCTGAGTTTTATGCATTTTCCAGTTACCAGCAATAACTATTTTTCGCACCGTTCAACTCGATCCATTTCAATGCTTATCGCCTATTCAGTTTAAAGCGAAATCAGTGAAGATCGTAGCCAAACTTATTCGGGTCAACCTCTCCTAAGCCTAAATCATCCAAGCCATATTCTGCCCAGCGACGATCCACCATTGCCGCCACATCGGGATCAGATGCGAGGGGTTCGCCCCACTCGTGTTCAGTTTCCGGAGGCATCTTAGTGGTGGCATCTATGCCCATGCGTCCGCCTAAACCAATCTTTTCGCTGGCAAAATCTAGGCTATCAAACGGTGTATTAGACAGAATGAAGACATCTCGCGCTGGATCTACTTTAGAACTAAGCGCCCATACCACCTGAGGCGGATTGCGGATGTTGATGTCTTTGTCCACGACAATGACAAACTTAGTGTAGGTGAATTGCGGTAAGGCACTCCAAAATGCCAATGCTGCCCTGCGTGCCTGCCCTGGATAGGCTTTGTCTATGGCAATAATTGCCGCTTTGTAGCTGAGTGCCTCCATGGGTAGGAAGAAATCCACAATCTCGGAGACTTGTTGCCGCAGTATGGGAGTGTAAATGCGGTTAAGCGCGATCGCCATGATTGCTTCTTCTTTAGGAGGATGCCCGCTGAAGGTGGTAAGATAAACCGGATCTTTACGATGGGTAATGCAGTGAAAGCGAATTAGGGGCGAATCTTCCACGCCGCCGTAATAGCCCATGTGATCGCCAAAAGGACCATCCGGCAGCACTTCCCCTGGAGTAATCGTGCCTTCCAGGACAAACTCGCAATCGGCGGGCACTTTTAAATCCACCGTCTTACACTTCGCTAACGGCACGCCGGAACCACCGTAGAGTCCGGCAAATAGCCATTCTGAAAGGTCTACCGGAATTGGGGTTGCCGCTGCCATGATGATGAGGGGATCAACCCCCAAGGCAACTGCCATTTCTAACTTTTTCCCTGCCTCTGCTGCCTTACGCAGGTGTCGCGCCCCACCCCGCACGGATAGCCAATGCACCGTCATGGTATTTTGCGATTGCAGTTGCAGGCGATAAACCCCCACATTCGCTGTCCCGGTTTCTACGTCTTTCGTAATAACCAATCCCAGCGTGATAATCTTGCCCGCATCTCCAGGGTAGGGACGCAGTAGGGGCAGTTTGGTTAAATCCACCTCCTCCCCTTGCCACACTACCTGCTGGCAAGCAGGGAAAAAGTCTCGTCCCGGCTTTGCCTTCACCACGTCAAACAGCACCTTACCCAAATCCACTGCTTCGGAAATCTTCTTGGGTGGCTTCGGTTGTTGCAGCATTCCTAGCTTCTCGCCCAGGGTTTCTAGTTCTTGGGGATGCTGCATGTTCATTGCCCAGCATACTCTCTCCACTGTCCCCAGTAAGTTTATTGCCACGGGATGGGATGCCCCTTTAACATTTTCAAATAGTAACGCTGGACCTCCCGCTTGCAGCACTCGGTTGGAAATCTCGGCAATTTCCAAATCTGGATCGACTAGGGTATTAATCCGACGTAGCTGCCCTCGTTGCTCAATCTGTTTGATAAATTCCCGTAAGTCTCTTGCCATGAAATGTTTGAAGCTCTCCGTTAACTCCTATTATGAAATGCTAAAAAATTATCCGCTAACGCGATCACCCATTTTTAAGAGGCTGCCAGTAGTGGAAAACAATTGTCCCGAAAGGGATTAGTCTAGGAACTGCACAAATAAAGCACGAGCCAGATTAAGACGGTTCTAGACCTAACTTACAGATCAAAATAATATAATGACAATTAATCAAACTAATTAAATCACCAACATAGGAGTTTCTGCATGGATACACAATCGGGAGTCGTTCGACATAGCCAATTACTGAAGCTGCCAGTGCTAGACCGCGAGACAGCAGAAAGTTTAGGTAAAGTAGAGCAGTTGTGGCTCGATCCTCACGCTCATCAAGTCATGGGGTTAACTTGCAAGTCGGGATTATTAGGACGCAAGAAACACTCATTTAGCTGGGCAAATGTCGAAGCCGTGGGCAAGGATGGGATGTTTGTCCATACTACCTCATCACAACAGGGGGAAAAAGATGCCCAAAAAAAGGCTGAGGAAATTGTCGATCACGAAATCTGGACGGATTCAGGTAGCAAGGCTGGCAAAGTTGTAGATTACTTACTACAGTCTGAAACAGGTGAGGTAGCGGGATATCTCTATGATCCAGACCAAGCAGAGGGAACCTATTTGCTAGAACCGGTTGCGATTTCTAGCGTTGGCAAGAAGCGCGTGATTGTTTTGGAAAGGGCTGTTAATGAAGCACCGCAGTATAGTGAAGGAATTAAGCAAAAATTAGAGCAAGCCCGAGAGTCTCTTAAAAAAGACTTTGCCCAAAGAAGAAAGGAACTCGAAGGAGCAGCCAGCCAAGCTCAAGGAAAGGCTCAGGAAACCGCCAGTCAAGTTCGCGATCAAGCGCAATCAGCAGGCAACAAAGCTCAGGAGAAAGTTTCCGAAACCAGAGCAAAGTTTCAAAACTCTTCCCAATCTGATTCCACCCAGGCTGAGGAGCAAACAACTCAGACTCAAAATTTTTCCCAATCTGATTCCACCCAGGCTGAGGAGCAAACAACTCAGACTCAAAATTCTTACCAATCTGATTCCACCCAGGCTGAGGAGCAAACAACTCAGACTCAAAATTCTTCCCAATCTAGCTCAACAGAGACTGAAAACCAGACTAAAGACAATTCTAGCAGCTCGTAAAGACAGATTGAGCTTAGAAACTACCTTAATAAGGTAAATTAAGCGCTGTGCAAAGAAGCGAAGTCAAGATTATATAGCATTTCTTAGTTTGATGAGGCACACCTTTAACTTCTATAACTCCTTTCAAAGGATGGTCTGTTTACAAATTGCTGTACCTCATCTGGGTGGGAACTGCTATATACTCTTCTGGCTGCCTCTAAAATTCACTCTGGCTCTATTTATAGCAGTTCTCACTTAAGTGGAGTACACCTGAAGTCCACTCTAACTAGTGATCGCATTCTGAATTTGTACCTTATGAGTTTAAGAACCGCTATAACACGCCAATCTTTGCTGCAACTAGCTGAGGTGCCTTTGGCTTTAGTAAGATATGCATGGGCTGCATAGAGTTCCATGCCTTATGTTATGATTTGACATCATTGCCAGATTGAGTAAATCTATCTTAGGTCGCTTGTTCTGTATGCGATCAATTGCTTCGAGTAAAGTAAGTGGCATTAAAAAATTAATCTTGATACTTTAGAAGTTTACTAAAAGCGCATTGCGTAACAATTTTAATGGTGGTTAAAAATAGGAGTTTGTAATGCAAATTTTGTTTATCCTTTTAGCCGTAGTTTTAATAATATGCACAGTGATTTTTGCCCTTCAGAATGTCGCAACTTTAACAATTCAGTTCTTTATATGGCAATTTCAAGAAGCACCTTTCCTGTTCATAGTTTTAGCAGCTTTGGTTGCTGGGCTTGTTAGTGGTCTACTAATTTTACTCCCAGCAATCACTAAAAATAGTAAAAAATCCTCACAACATCGCCAAAGAATTCGAGAATTGGAGAACACTTTGGAGGAGAAAGACCAAACCATCAATAATCAAAATGAAAGAGTCAGATACTTAGAAAACCATTTACCGGGTGGACAAGGAAGTTCAGAATCAGGATAATCATCTTAACCAGCTTGTTATTAATTCACATTACATCAGTTTGATTACTCCTAATCAAATACTTCTCCGCATCCTTGCGTATCCATGTCTGTTTTAACCATAGTGTTAAACCGGACTTGCTCTCACTTTTTTCCTCAAGCGTGCGATTTTCTGTATTAGGAAAACACTATAAAAAAATATGAGTCGCACCAATACACCATAACTAAAAGTTAGGGAAATTTAGTGCGACGTTAGGAGAGCTTTTAGCTTCTCTCAAGCAAACTAACTATCTTGCTTGTCAAAATCAAACGCAGCAGAATTCATACAGTAACGCTTGCCTGTTGGTTGAGGACCATCATCAAATACGTGACCTAGGTGAGCATCACAAGCAGAACACAGCACCTCTGTCCTCGTCATAAACAGACTTTGATCCGTTTCGTAGTTGACGTTTTCTTCATCAATCGGTGCCCAGAAACTTGGCCAGCCTGTACCAGAATCATATTTAGTTTCGGAGCTAAATAGGGGCTGACCACAACACACGCAATTGTAGTTTCCTTGCTCTTTGTGGTCGTGGTATTTTCCAGTAAATGCTCTTTCTGTTCCCGCCTTTCTCGTGACTCGGAACTGTTCTGGCGTGAGTCTATCTTTCCACTCCTGCTCAGATTTTTGTACTTTAGTAGCCATTTTTCAGTTCTCCTTATCGGTGCGCGTTGCTTAACAATTCTTATCGCTAATCCCATGTTAGCGTTGTAGCGATCGCAAAATGGGTGAGGATTACCGCAACCACGAAAGTAGCAAATTGGCAGCTACTCCTGTTCGAGAATTTCTCCTTCTAGTCCCAGCGGTGGGTAAGACTCTCCTTTTCGGCGACAACTTGCCGCTATCTCTGGGTAGCACCATTCCAATAGAACCCGATGGTAGGTTTGAGGATCAAGCCGTACTTGCTCATAAAATCCGGCATTGATCCGCTGTCGCTGTGCCTCGAAGAGAATAACTGCTGCTGCTACAGAAACATTGAGAGAGTGAACCATCCCCAACATCGGAACCATAATATGTCCATCCACAGATGCCGCAGCTTCTTCGCTGACTCCCCATTTTTCCGTACCGAGAAGGATAGCTGTGGGTTGGGTATAGTCTAGGTGGCAATAGTCTAGTGACTCTTGCGAGAAGTGGGCAGCGTAAATTTTAAACTGGCGTTTTTTGAGATAGTCGATTGCTGTGTTGATGTCGGGTTGAACTTGCAGTGGAACCCACTTTTCGCTGCCTTGGGCAGTGCTGCTGAAGGTAGGCACGCCTTCAGTGGGATTAACCGCGTGTGCCTCGAATACCCCCACCGCGTCGCAAGTTCGTAAAATTGCCGAGAGGTTGTGCGGCTTGTGGACATTCTCCATCAAGACGGTCAAGTCTGGTTGCCGCCGATTGAGAACTTGCCTGATTCTTTGATATCGCCTCGGAGTCACAGTATTATTGTAGACTACTTTGCTTGCGGAAGGCATCCAGCGGAAGCAGGGGAAGAACAAGGTAACTCCTCACTCCTCACTCCTCACTTGCCCTCTTCGCACCAGGAGCACCTCTGCACAGAAAGCTCTGCAACTGTATCAATTTCTACCGAACTGAACGCATCAATCCATTAAGGTTGGGAAAGGAAAAATTGTAACCCAGCTTACATAAATTATGCGTATTGAGCAGTTGCAGGCTTTTTTAGCAGTTGTAGACACAGGGAACTTTGGACAAGCGGCGCAAAAGTGTGAAGTCACCCAATCAACAATTAGTCGCAAAATTCAGTCCCTAGAGACGGAGTTGGGTTTGCCCCTGTTTCATCGCACTGCCCAAGCCAAGTTGACGCTGGGAGGGGAACGCTTTTTGCCCCGTGCTCGCAAAATTTGTCAGGAGTGGCAAAGTGTCACTCAGGAATTGAGAGATTTACTGGCAGGGAAACAACCGGAACTCTGCGTGGCAGCAATTCACTCGGTTTGTTCTCAACACCTTCCCCCAGTGTTGCAGCGATTTTGCCGTAACCACCCGGATGTGCAACTGCGCGTTACCGCTTTGGGGAGCGATCGCGCCTTGAAGGTTCTCCGAGATGGCTTAGTTGATGTCGCCATTGTCATGAACAACCCTTTCCTCACCGCCAGCCCAGAAATGGTGGTTGAGGTTCTCTACGAGGAACCCATCGAGGTGCTAATGGCATCCCATCATCCCCTCGCCGAGTATCAACAACTGCAGGCATCAGAACTGGCGCGCTATCCGCAAATCATGTTTAAAGATGGCTATGGGATGCAACGCCTAGTACAAGATTGGTTTGCTAGTCAGAATGCTAGCCTAAATAGTGTGATGGAATTGAATACTCCCGACGCTTTTCGAGGTGTAGTGCGCCAAGGAGACTTGATCGCGCTGTTGCCCACAAGCGCCCTGAGTGAAGCCAAAACCGATTCGAGCCTAGCAATTCGACCGATTGCCCAAGCTCCAGGTTCTGCACAGGAAACGGATTTAAGCCGTCAAGTGGTTCTTGCGACAACTCGTGATCGCTTGCAAATTCCTCCCATTCAATCCTTTTGCCAGCTCGTGCGCCAACTGGCTAAATCATCCCACTTGTCAAGCAATTCGCCAAACAACCGAATTGCCCGCCTCCATGCGAGTTAGAAAAGTGGGAATATATGTATGGGGTTACAAGTTGTTCGGCGCAGCCGTTCCCGTAGGGTAGGTTACGTATGAGCCCATTAACCTGCAACCTGCAACCTGTAATTTGTAAACTTAACTAACTAAACATGAGCGATGCATTCCGAGAACTACTTAAAAAGGTGGGCAGCGGGAGTCACACGGGTAAAGACTTAAGTCGCGCTGAGGCAGCAGCGGCAATGCGGATGATGCTGTTGCAAGAGGCAACCCCGGCACAAATTGGGGCGTTTTTGATGGCACACCGGATTAAACGCCCCACAGCGGAAGAACTGGCAGGAATGCTAGATGCCTATGAGCAGTTAGGACCAAAACTACAACCCAGCCGTCGGTTTGAGCATTCTGTAACAGTTTTCGGCATTCCCTACGATGGGCGATCGCGCACTGCCCCTGTTACTCCCATTACTGCCCTGATTCTCGCCACCGCAGGCGTGCCAGTAATTATGCATGGAGGCGATCGCATGCCTACCAAGTACGGCGTGCCGCTCATCGAAATTTGGCAGGGGTTAGGAGTGGATTTTTCCTCCCTCTCCCTTGCTCAGGCACAACAGCTATTAGAGCAAGCTGGACTGGGATTTGTCTATCTACCCCAACATTTTTCCCTCGCTCATCATTTGGTTCCCTACCGTGAACAAATTGGTAAACGTCCACCCATTGCCACTCTCGAATTAATTTGGTCTCCCTACGGCAGAGATGCCCACGCGACCGCAGGCTTTGTCCATCCGCCCACGGAAAATTATTTCCAAGAAACCTTTGCCCTGCGAGGCAGAAGTTACTTTACTGCGGTAAAAGGACTAGAGGGCAGTTGTGACTTGGCACGCAACCGCACCGCCATTATTGGACTAGCTCAATCCGATTCTGACTCAGGCTGGGAACGCCTTCACCTGCACCCACGGGAGTACGGTTTTGACGGGGAAGACGTGCCGCTCGAATCGAAAGCAAGGCTAATCGAGCAGATACAGGAAGTTTTGCAAGGCAAACCAGGCGAACTCATGCCCGCTGCCATCTGGAATGGTGGCTTTTATCTGTGGCGTTGTGGAGTCTGCCCAGATCTACCCACTGGTTTGGCACAAGCGGAGGCTCTGTTAACCCAGGGTAAGGTTGCCGAAAAACTTAGAGAAATCTCCCAGGCATTTGTAGTTGCGGGATGTTGACAAAACAACGAAAAATTTTAAATTCAAACTTCCAAATTGGGAATTCAATTTTTAATTTTTAATGCGTGCATTTTGAAGTTGGAAGCATTGCCGAGGTAACTAAAGCTGAAAGCTTTCCCCGTAGCTCTCACCGAAGCAAACTTGATTTAGCTCAAAACGTCCACTATAAGGCTTAAATGGTTCATCCGCATAGCCGAGGGCGAGTAAGCAGCAAACATCCACTGCTTCAGGAATGCTGAATGCCTCTTTCACCATCTGCGTACTAAATCCTTCCATGGGGCAGCTATCGACACCGAAGCTCTTTGCCACAACCATCATGTGTGCCACTGCTAACATCGTGTGGCGGTTTGTCCACGCTTCGATTGTTCCAAAACTGGGTGCATTCTCGACAAAGGAAGGAATATTAGAGCGCATATAATCAGCAAGCTGATCGTTAACGCCACCGACTTCTCTTCCCAATGCGATTGTGGCTTCAATGTTGTCAGACTGGAGCGCACGTTGATCGCCACAGCAGATGAGGGTTGCAGGTGCTTCCGCTACCTGACGCTGGTTAAAGGCACAGGCATGAAGCTTTTCTTTACTTCCCGGCGATCGCACGACAACAAAACGCCAGGGTTGGAGGTTAAATCCAGAGGGCGCATAAACTCCCAATCGGAGAATTTCTTGGAGAATATGGTTAGGAATGGGATCGTTGCGGAAGGCTCTGGCGGCACGGCGCTGTGCGATCGCCTCCTTTAAATTCATGGAAGGATTGGTTTCAGTAGTCATTCTTTTCTCCTTAGTAAATTTGTTCCCCTGCTTCCCCTGCATTGTCAGTGCGTAAGATAGCGTCTCAGTAGTGCGAGTATGTTAGCCCAGACCGAGTTCGCGTTTGAGTAGGTGAATTGATTTCGAGCCAATATAATTTTCGCTACAAATTAATTCTGGGGGACGAATCAAGTTGTCTTGGGCAGCTAAGATTGCTTGTTTGACACGGGGATAACTCACCTGATCGCAGATAATGGTTCTAGCTTGGCGAATGGAGACATTAAGCTTATAGCGATCGCTCACTTGGGCAGTCATCACGAGTAAATCCTCGCCACGCAGACTATGAATAATCCGCTCTCCCACTTCTAGAATACTGGAGCTGAGACTCACCAGTCCCAAACAGCTATCTTTGGGCAAGCGAGTAATGAGTTCCAATTCTTGGGAGTAGTCATAAATATCAACAGGGATAACGCGAACCGATTTGGGAGCAGCGATCACTTCTGCTTTGCCAATAATGTAACGATTAGTTACTACTGTGGCAGATTGAGTTTGTTCTAGCACTTCAGACAATTCCTCGGTGGGAACCAGTTGTACCGGAATACCTAACGATTGCTCTAGTTCCTCTACCATTAACTGCCCTGCCCCCAGATCACTGCTAGGCACTGTCACCAACACCTGGGCACTGCAACGCAAGCGCCAGTCAATTTCACCGAGAAATAACTCCCGCACCTGAGCCAGAGAAACGCCCTGTGCGAGTAACTCGTCGATGCTTTTTTGTACCAGCTTACTAGCTTCGGGGAACGCCTCAAGCGTGGGAGAGCTGCGGCGCGCTCCCCTTTCGTGACCCTGGGCCTTGACATAAATGCCTGAACCTGCTTGGGATTCCACTAGTCCCCTTTCTTCCAAGTGCTGGTAAACTTTGCTGACAGTATTGCGGTGTAAGCCAGTAATGATTGCCAATTGACGGGTGCTGGGTAGCCGATGACCAGGAGGGTACTGCCGCGAAACGATCGCAAACTGAATTTGGTCAAATAGCTGCTGAGAGGCGGAAATTTCACTGTCTGGCTGAATGTGGAACTGAACCATCTTGCCAGAGCTTTGGGAGGATTCCATATCCATAATTTCTAGTGCTTTTGTTGCATGAACAGTAACAACTGACAAGTTACGCCTTACTGCCCTCTACCGCGTCCCTTAGTTAGGGAATTCCAAGAAACTTGCTTCATTTCCAAGCTTTCAGACTAAAATCTGAAAGTGAAGTTTAGCTAAAATACCTGCGTTGGATATTCAGACTGACCAAGTTAAAGTTGACGGCGGTGACGTACAAATTGATTCCTATCTAGCAACCCCAACAGAAGCGGGATCTTTTCCTGGTGTTGTCGTTATCCAGGAAGTTTTCGGCGTGAACGACCATATTCGGGATGTTACGCGGCGGATAGCAAGGGAAGGCTATGTGGCAGTTGCCCCAGCGATTTATCAACGTCAAGCCCCCGGTTTTGAAGTCGGCTACAGCGAAGAAGAACTCGAACTAGGCAGAAAATACAAAAATCAAACCAAAGCCTCAGAACTGCTCAACGACATTCAAGCGGCAATTAATTACCTCAAGAACCAGCCCCAAGTTAAACAAGATGGCGTTGGCTGCATTGGTTTTTGCTTTGGCGGTCACGTTGCCTATTTGGCTGCTACCCTACCAGACACTAAAGCCACAGCTACTCTATACGGTGCCGGAATTGCAACGAATACCCCAGGCGGCGGCGAACCCACAATTAACCTCACGCCTAAAATTAAGGGGACAATTTACGCTTTCTTTGGCACCGAAGACCCCCTGATTCCCCAAGAGGATGTCGAGCAGATAGAAGCCGCACTCCTAGAACACGAAATTCCCCACATGGTCTTTCGCTATCGGGGAGCAAGCCACGGCTTTTTCTGTGACCAGCGTGCTAGCTATAATCAAGCTGCCGCAGAAGATGCTTGGGAGAAAGTGAAGCAGTTATTTAGCAAAGAACTTAAATGAATAAGGCAGATGGCAGAGGGCAGAGGGCAGATGCGGTCTATCACTACTTAAACCCTTCTTTCTAACTTCTGCCTTTCGAGGCGGAGGTTCCTCGTAAGGTAAGCAATGGAATTGTGGTGAGTGTTACAGGCAACCACCCTACTAAACGTTTTCTGTAGCTATCCTAGGTGAGGTAAGGCTATGCTTGAGTAGGGATAAACTGTTTGACCAACACTCGAAGCTCCCCACCGACTCAGCCAGAAATCGGCAATTTTTTTTTCAATCAATCGATCATGAATTCAGAATCAATCCCCTCTCAAGAAGCGAACGCATCTTTTTCTCAAAGTGAGTTTGCTCAGGCGCTAGAAGACTACGACTATCAGTTTCAAAAGGGACAGGTAGTCAGTGGCAAGGTGTTCGACCACCTTCCCGAGGGAGCGCAAATCGACATCGGTGGAAAGTCGCCAGGAATCGTTCCTGCCAAAGAGGGTTCTTTGAGACAGGTGAGCGACATATCGGAAGCACTGCCCATGCACGAAGAGATGGAGTTCCTGATTATTGGGGAACAGAATGCAGAGGGTCAGGTGACTCTTTCCCGTCGTCAGCTTGAACTCCAGGAGGCTTGGGAAGAGCTTGACGAACTCCAGGAAAGCGGGAAATCCGTGCAGATGCAGGTAACTGGCTCGAACAAAGGAGGAGTAACCGGAGAGGTGCGAGGATTGCGAGGTTTCGTTCCCAAATCCCACCTAGTCGAGAATGGAGACTTAGATTTACTCATCGGTCAGTCTATAACAGCTACCTTCTTGGAAGTTGACCCTGAGCGGAATAAACTCGTATTGTCCCAACGGGAAGCTGCTCGTTCCTCAGTCATGGAGCGGCTTGAAGCAGGAACGCTTGCAGAAGGAACAGTTGCCAATATCAAGCCTTATGGCGTGTTTGTCGATTTGAATGGTGTTACTGGTTTGCTTCACATCAAGCAGGTTAGCCAAGAGCACGTTGAGTCTCTCTCCGAGTTATTTCAAGTTGGTCAGACGGTTAAGGTGAAAGTGATTGAAGTCGATGAATGGAGAGGTCGCATCTCCCTATCTACCAAAGATTTGGAAAGTTACCCAGGAGAAGTCTTAGAGAACCTGGATAAAGTAATGGCAAATGCTGAGGCGCGGCTTGCATAAATGAAAGAGAAGCTCTCTACATCTCCCCCTGCTTTTCCCAGCGTGTGATAAAACAGGGGGATTTTTTCAAAACACAATCGTCCATCCCTCTCGTTGCGCTTGCTGTTTGGTGTAATATGCGCCATCGACCTTTAACCCCCTGTCGTTGAGTAGGGTAATGATGCCGCCATTGTTTCCTAACTGCACGTTGAAGGGTAGCGTAACGACCAGGGTTGCGCCAGGGTCAATTGTACCACCGAGGGTGTGCTTATTTTTCTTTCGGTCGGCGATCGCCCAGCCATTCAGGTCAATTGAGTTAGGCGAGGTGTTGAGCAGTGTCACGGTTTCGGATTCGGGAGCCCCACCAGAAGGATTCACCACCGCTGCCACAATTTTGACAATTAAGTCAGATTCGGTGGCTCCTGGGATTTTTGGTTTTGGTGGTTCGATGGTACGCCCAGTTTGATCATCCGTATGCCAGGTTTGCGATTGAAACTTGAGAAACATTGCTACCCAGCGATTTTCGGAGGGGAAGTGGATGAAGAGAGCGCCGTCTTGGTATGTCCCATCATCTTCACGAAACTGGCTAGCGTTGCCCTGATTCATGTGGATATTGTGTATCCCATTACCTGGTTTGAAACCAAAGATTTTGTCCGTCTTGTTGAACTCAGGTCCCCATCTCTGCCCAAATGCGTAAACTAGCGCTTCCTCGTTGACCATGGCCTGCTGAATGTAGCGGTCAATTTTTTCATTCAAATCGTTATCTGGACCGGGCGCTTCTAGGGGCAACGGTATCATCTTGCTGCGCTCGAAGAGATTGAGGCGAATGTAGTCGAGCGCCAATCCACTCGCTTTTCTCTCCACTTTCGTGAAGCCCCAAGAAAGCGCTAACAAGTCACTGGTAATGGGATGTTGGAAATTTTCGTCCACCAGATATTCTAGTTGCGATGGCTTCAGCTTCGACCTGACGTTAATAGCAATACGATAGTCGGTGTGGTCATCAACGAGGTGGAGTTGATAAGGGGCATTGGAGGTGACAGCCAATCTTCGTTGGATAGGACGTCCCTTCAAAATTCCATAACTTTTCAGTGGCATAAGATTTCTTTCCTTGGCAAAAGCCAATTAAGTGAATCAGACAACTAGCATTCCCAGAGGAGATTCCGAGAAAGTAGCTCATCGAGATGAAATTGTATTAGTTAAAGTACCCAACTTTAGCTGAGAATTTTTAACTCTGATCGCTAATCATATAGCAATCCTAATTAATTTGTGAACGGTAGTTTAGAATGGAAAAGTGCAGGAGCAGAACTTCCAGCAACCGAAACTTGCATCATGAAGCAGACCACA
>PXPT01000176.1 GCA_003021505.1 Cyanobacteria bacterium QS_4_48_99
CCTTGACTGTTTTAACTTGACCGCTTTGAAACCAATATCAAGCTTGAAGTTTCTCTAATTCTTTCTTGTTTTTAGCTCGCGGAAGTAGCTCTTGCAGTTTACTGTTTCTTGTTTTGGGAGCCTCGACCTTCTTTTCATCTCCGTTTGGGTCTTCACGCCTTTCTCTATTAAGTCTATTACATAAAAAGCAAAATGGTATGAATTGACGTATCAGTATAAATCCGCTGAACTTCTTCGAGAGGCGATTCTAGAAAATATCTAGTAAACAATTCGCAGCGAAACCGCCCTCCTGCCTATCTAGCCAGGACAAGCCCGTAGGCGAATTAGCAATGAGATGATTTCATCAATTGCCTCTTGTCGGGCTGAAGCGGACTGGTTAGATTGATTAACCATAATGCTGAAAACGAGCGGTCGATAGCTTGGCACTTCCAAATAGCCAGAAAGAGCGGAAACACCGCTCATCGTACCAGTCTTTCCCTGTAAACTGCCTTGAGTAGAGGTATCCTGAAAGCGACGCTTCAGCGTTCCATTAACCCCCGCAACTGATAGAGAGGAGCGGTAAACTTCGGCTTCTGGGGTTCGTGCCATCAGTCGCAGCGCTTGGGTGATTGCCTCTGGAGTGACTAAATTGTGACGAGACAGTCCAGAACCATCCGCCAAGACGTAGCTTCGTGGGTCAACTCCCAACTCAGTTAAACTTTGCTTGACAACATCAAGACCATCTCCAGCGGTTAACTCGTTTCCTGGCTTCCGCAGTAGCGCCTCGGCATAGAGATTATTACTTTGCTGATTGGTTTCCTTTAAAAGTACCGCCAGTGGGGGAGATTCAACTGCCGCTAACTCTGCTTTTGGCTGGGTTAGTGGGGAATAGGGAACCACAGATACCTGATTCACCCTAATTCCTTCTGCTGCCAAGACAGATTGGAAAGACTGCAAAAAATAACGTCCCGGGTTCGGAATCGCTAGCCCCCAGATATCTGGCTCCGCCTCTTGTGCCAAATGTCCCGTGATTTGCAACACGGGTTGCCCCAACGTGCCTGTAATTTCCACGGTATAGGAGGCTCCTGCTAACGCCGTTATAGTATGGTTGTCCACTCGCCATTGTTTGGCAGCGATGGAGTCATCCCAGCGAAGTTCTAAAGGTTGACCAAACTGCTGTGGCAGGAGCGTTAGGGTGACGGCATTTTCGTTGAGAATGAGGCGATTTACGGCTGCCCCGTAATAAGCATACACATCTTCCCACTCCCAGGTAGGATTAATTGCGGGTTCGCTTGAATTACCCCCCTCTACCATAAGATGCTGCACCCGACGCACCCCTTGACGTTTGAGCTGTTGTGCCAACGCTTTTAACTGGACAGTGGTGAGGCTGGGATCACCCTGTCCTATCAGTCGCAAATTGTTCATGCTGGGAGAAGTCCCAGTGCCATAAACGGATGTCCGAATCTGGAATTGGGAACCGAGTTCGCGCAGGGCAGCAGCAGTAGTCAGCAGCTTGACGTTAGAAGCGGGAATAAAGTATTTTTTTGCCTCATGAGCATAGAGAGTACGTTTTGAGGCAAGGGTTTGAATTAGGATTCCCCAACGCGCTCTCTTAAACTTGGGACGGCTCGTGACTTCCTCAACTGCTGCGGCTAGGTCAGTTGGGCAAATATGCCCAGAAGCCTCTGGTGGCTTCTCAAATACCTTCGGGGTTGCTATCACTCCTTGCGTGAGTGCCAGCAGTACCTCTAGCAAAAAAAGTAGTAGAGCGACAGATTTTCTGAATTGGAGTAAGCGAGTTAGCATTCACTCGGTTTTACTGACACCTGAGAAATTTTAATCTCACTCGGGCAATTCCCGGAGTTAGAGAGATGAAAACAGTTAATTCCATCTAGGGGTAGAGGTTGTTGTTTTTTTGCCTGATTTAGATTGAAAGCAAGTCAGCAAGGGAACACAATCCATGTTTTTACACAAAAAGGAACCCATTCACACCGTAGATATTGGTGAAGCCCATCCTCGCTTTGGTCAATTCCTTCTAGATCAATTTGGCGGAGCAGATGGCGAGCTTTCTGCGGCATTGCAGTATTGGGTGCAGTCCTTCCATGTCGAAGACCATGGAATTAAAGACATGCTGCAAGATATTTCCGTAGAAGAGTTTAGCCACTTAGAAATGATTGGCAAACTAATTGAGCAGCATACCAAAAATGCCGATCAAACTGAAGCTTACAATAGTACGCTATTTGGTGTGCGTGGTGTGGGACCCCACTTCATAGATAGCCAAGGTCAAGCCTGGAATGCCAACTATCTAAATGAAGGTGGCAGTGCCGTCCGGGATTTGCGAGCTGACATTGCTGCTGAAGCAGGCGCACGTCAGACTTACGAAGACCTAATCAAGATTTCGCCTGACCCCAAAACGACAGAAACGCTTAGGCATCTCCTTACGCGCGAAATTTCTCATACCCGGATGTTCATGAAGGCACTAGAGTCTATGGACAAGCTGACTGATCCCATGTTCGGGGATATTAAGCCAGATGAGACTGTAGATATTTATTACAATCTCTCCAGTGATGGCAAGCAGGATCAGCGTGGTCCCTGGAACTCTGATGATGACTTCAGATACATTGCTGACCCAGCTAAAGAAATGACCTCGTAAGTCGATAAGGCACAACTACCTAATACCTTGTTATCCTGAGCGAAGCGCGAGGGAGAGTGGGGAGCCTGCTCATGCAAGTAGGTGGCTCTAGCTTTCTCTCGGTTTCGCTCAGAGTTATTTGCCCATGCAGGTAGAGAGTTAGAAAGATGAGTGGAAAGAAGATTTTAATGATCGTAGGTGATTTCGTAGAAGATTACGAAGTCATGGTTCCCTTCCAGGCACTACAGATGGTAGGGCACATCGTCCATGCTGTCTGCCCAGACAAAAAAGCGGAGGAAACGGTACGTACAGCCGTCCACGACTTTGAAGGCGACCAAACTTACACGGAGAAACCGGGTCATAACTTTCAACTCAACGCTACCTTCGACGAGGTAAAAGCCGAGGATTACGATGCACTGGTGATTCCTGGCGGGCGTGCCCCAGAATATATCCGCTTAAATGATAAGGTAATCGGAATTACCCGCCACTTTGCCCAGGCGAATAAACCGCTTGCTACCCTTTGCCACGGGTTGCAGGTATTGGCAGCCGCTGATGTGTTGGAAGGCAAAAGTTGTACGGCTTACCCTGCCTGCGGTCCAGATGTGACTCGCGCAGGTGGACTTTATGCTCACATTCCAGTGAACGAGGCGATGGTGGATGGCAATCTGGTGACAGCTCCCGCTTGGCCTGCCCATCCCAATTGGCTGGCGGAATTCCTAAAGCTGCTAGGAACGAAAATTGAGCATAAAGAAATGATTGCTACCTAGAACAGGCTGCCCCTGATGTGCAACTCGCCTCTTGTTAGGGAAAACGCGTGTCTTTTAGGATCGTTTCCCCAACCGCAGAGATAGTGATCGCTGATGTCGCTCTCTCGTTATCCCTCTTTTGTCACTCACTCTCAGGTTTCAAAAAATAAAAAACCCAGCTCAAGCATCGGGAAAGTAAGAGTGAAACTGATTCATGACCGCCATGAGCTGATGAAAACCAAGCAATAGCTCAGCATAGAGATTTTACCTATCTATTTCTCTATCCTAATTCTCGGAAAGTGACAAAAGAGGGATACGTTGTACGAACTCCAGAAGGCGGTGTGCTAGTACAAACTTAGAACAAGGTTCGATTTGCTGCCTTTGCCCTTGAGCATCAAGGAACACGGCTTGGTTGGTGTCGCTGCCGAAACCTGCCTCAGCTTGATCAATGGGATTGGCAGCGATCGCATCGAGTTTTTTCTGCCGCAGTTTTTCCAGTGCTGGTGCAACAATCTCCCCAGTTTGAGCAGCAAAACCAATAAGGCGTTGCTGGGGTTGCTTGCGCTGTCCCAATTCCGCCAAAATATCGGGTACGGGTTCTAAAGGAAGGGCAGTAGGAAGCGACCGCTTTGGTATCTTCTCAGAAGAAGAATGGGCTGGCTTCACATCTGCCACGGCGGCAGTCGTGATCGCCCAATCGGCATCCGGGAAATGCTCCAGCATTGCCTGTTGCATCTCGGCAGCGCTAACAACGGGAATAGCACGGATCTCACCTAAAGCCTTTCCCATCTCCATTGGAGCATGAACTAGCGTAACTGCTGCCCCTCGGTGCGCCGCAGCTTGCGCCAAAGCCAGTCCCATCTTACCTGTGGAGGGATTGCCCAGGAAACGCACAGGATCGAGATGCTCTCGGGTTCCGCCTGCACTGATTAAAATATGCTTACCAGATAAATCACGCTTCCCGCCAGTATGTAGGAGGGATTGGATCGCCAGGAAGATCTCATCGGGTTCTGCCATGCGCCCTGCACCCACGCGATCACACGCTAATAACCCCGCTCCTGGTCCAACACTGTGGTAATGTGGGTCTTGCTGCAACTGTCGCCAGTTTCGTTGCACAGCAAGCTTATCCCACATTTGTGTATTCATTGCAGGTGCTACTAGCACCGGACAACTAGAGGCTAAGGCAGTGTTGCTTAGCAGATTATCCGACAAGCCGTGGGCTAATTTCCCCAGGGTATTAGCCGTGAGGGGAGCAATTACAAAAACTTCTGCCCATTCTCCTAACTCTATATGCAGCGGACGCGAGTGAGTTACTTCCCAAAAATCCTCATCCGTATAGGGTTTCTGACGGCTGAGAGTGGCGACAGTCAGGGGAGTAATAAATTCTTGAGCAGCTTGAGTGAGAATCACCCATACCTGCGCCTCTGCTTTAGAGAGAGTGGAAATTAGCTCGCAAACTTTGTAGGCTGCGATTCCGCCGCCTATGCCAATTAGAATTCGCCTTTGGTGAAGCATCAGTTACACTTCGTCGCAGGTATAGAAGTCCAGTCAGTCGAGATATGGTTTAGCTAACGTTGGATGCTGAAAAGCGAGCGATCGCAGCAGATGCCAGTCTTATAACGCTTCAAAGGGATTGTTGTAATCATCTGTCATTGACGTTTAATACCTGACTAATTCGGAACTACAAGCTACGAATTACATTTTCGTTGTGATGAAACGCTGCATCAAATCCAACACCGCAGGCTGAACTTCATGCTGCATATCAAACTCTTGATATTCCACCGCCACGCCTAGGGATGTCAATGCATCCCTTGCTTGTTGGGCTGCTTTGAGTGGCACAATCGAGTCTTGTCTACCATGCACAATTAACACGGGGGGAAAGGTTTGCCCGGCTTGTGGCTGCCCATGTAAATAACCACTCAAACTGCATAAACCTGCCAGCGGAAAGTTGAGTCCCACATCCAGTGTCATTGCCCCACCTTGGGAAAAGCCACTCAAAATTGTGCGCGAGAGGGGAATTTCGGTGGAACTCTCCAAGGATTGAAGCCACTCGGTTAGCCGTTGCCGACTCTCTGCTAAACCTTGCTCATCCCATTGTTCTAGGTTGTACCACATTTTTCCCCCTGGTACATGGGGATGAGGAAAGGGGGCATGGGGAAATACCATCTGGCAATTACCCAGATTTAACATCGGCGCTAGAGATGCCAAATCTTGGGCATTTGATCCCCAGCCATGTAAGGCAACGAATAATTGGTTGGGTGGATTCCCCGTTGATGGAGGAACTGAAATTGCTTCTAGTGCCACGTCGCTTTCCGAATTAGAAATTAAAAATTCAAAATTGAGGTTCCCAATTTTACATTTTAAATTTTGCGTTCCAGTGAGCCCTTCGGGCTGCGCGTCGGTTTTGAATTGTTTCCTACCTCAATTTCTTATCAATTTAACCACTGCATTACTATTTCCGGCGCTGGCACAAGAATACTCGCCAACAGCGTTAGGGAAAGCAAGCCGCATAAGTCACGCCAGTCATCTAGCTCGGTGACATCATTGAGGGCGGGTTCATCAATAATGGGCATGAAAAACAAGATAATTGCCCAGATTAAGAAGCCGCGTTCGGAGAATGCCAAGACAATCATCAATAGCCGCGCCACTTGACCAACCACTGCGGCGGTGCGTTGCCCATACATGGCGTGAACGATGTGACCACCATCAAGCTGTCCCACTGGCATTAAATTTAATGCCGTCACTACCAAACCAATATAACCCGCGATCGCGATGGGATGAAGATTGATCGCTCCCTGGGGCGCTAATTCACTCCCCAGCGCCAGTTGACTCAATACTGTCATTAACAAGGACGATTGGGGATTGAGAGATTCGATATTTAACAACCCGGAATCCTCAGTGAGGGGCACAACTTCCGACATAGACAGCCCCCAAATTAGTACGGGTAGGGTGACAATCAAGCCTCCTAGGGGTCCGGCGATGGAAACATCAAATAAGGCTTTACGGTGGGGAAGCGGCGATCGCATCTGAATAAATGCCCCAAAGGTTCCCAAGAAAAACGGCACTGGGATGAAATAGGGCAGTGTGGCGCGAATTTTGTAATAGAGGGCGCTCAGGTAGTGACTGAGTTCGTGAACGCCTAAAATCCCCATCAGTGCTACTGCATAGGGGAGTCCTTGCTCGATCAGGGCTGGATTAGATTGCACCTGCTCCGGCGAAACCCCTGCAAACTCTGCACCCACTAGAGTTGTTGTCAACAGGGTAATCAACACTAGCGCCAGAGCCAAACCAGGTCGCCTGAGTTGCTCATTTTGCGCTCGGTTCTGGGATTGCGAGCGAGGATTAGGCACGAGGGCAAAAAAAGGCTCACCCTTAAGTCCTTCTTGGAAAATGACTAGGAAGCGATCTCCAAATTGTTGCTCGATGTTTTCCCGGATTCGCTCGTATGCTTGCTCGGGGTTAGTACGCAGTTTTCCTCGACAGAGAACTGCTTGGGCACTGTAATCGACGTTCTGAAGATAATAAATCCCCCAAGGAAAACAATTCCGCAGGCGTGCTTCTTCATCTTTATTGATGGGGCGTGGGGATTCTTTTTGATTTTTGGGTGTATCTGCCGAATTTGCAGTTTGCGGCTGGGAAGTAGTGCCTTGCGTTGAGGATGCCCCAATTTCGCCCCCAGGCTCGCGCCTTCCCCGTTGAATTAACCACAAATACAATAGCGTGCAAAGCACAAACGGAGCGATTAATAAAAGAAGCGGGATAGTTTGATCCTCGCCCACAATCAGCGTCCAGCCACTCCAGATTAGTGCTGGAGTCATGATTGTCAGCCACAATATCCAGACTGGCGTTCGCGTCAAGCTAGCTACACTTCGCTTAATGATAAAGTAAGTAAATATGCCTAGCAGGACAAGGAGCAACAAAGGTTCCATGTTAAAAATGAAATTATAAAGTGCAATGAGATCTTTCCCATCCGAGCTAGCGTTACCGCAAGGGGAATTTGAGAACTTGATCGCCCCGGCTCTCCCCAAGAGATCTCGCTGTAGAGCGCGGCAAATAGTCCCTCATTTGTCAATTTTAACTTTTGATTCCTAATGTCGGAGTGATGGCAAATCACTCGTAACGCTTTCGCTGCTGTATCGCAAATAACTTACTCATTGATTCGATATTGATTCGATGAGCGCCGTTGTCCCACCGATATATGGTAGATTACAGTTTGATTGGGGTTGCTCTTTCTCCTCCGCACCTGGAGCAACTCTGCCCCCTGCAACCTTAACCATCCCGTTATTATGCAACACCCGATGAGGCGAGATGAAAAGCAACTACACTAGCCCTTCCAGTTCCAACTCCTCGATCATCTGGATTCCACGAGGATCGCCCAATCTCAATAAGGCTGCCTTCGCGTCTTCTTGAACGCCCACATCTTCATCTTCAACTAACGCTTCCAGTAGCGCATCAATGGCTGTGGCATAAACCACATTGGATGGTAATTCCCGGCAAAGTTGTCCCAAAGTCCAAGCACAGTTGCTTCGCACTGCTGCAACCAGATCTTGCCTTAAGGTTTGAATGAGGGGCGGAACTGTCGCCACCATGTCCTCGTACTCTAGCTTGGCAATCTGAGCAAGAGAGCTTGCTGCCCACAAACGCACCGCAGAGATATCGGTGGTTAAGGCATGAGTGAGCGGGTTAACCGAACGGCGATTGCTACAGTTACCCAAAGCCCAAACAATCCCTTTACGCACATAACCATTCCAATCACGGTTGAGTTGAGCAATCAACGGATCCACAGCATCGCGGCTAGGATTGCGCCCTAAGGCATAGGCAGCACTCACTCGCACCAAAGGGCAAACCTCGCTAAGCAACTGAATCAGGAAGGGAATCGCCCTCTCATCCTGTAAGTCACAAAACGCCCGTGCCGCCCTCATCCGCTGGGACATTTCCGATGCCCAAAGCTGCGCCAACATTGCTTCTGGGTCAGGCGTTGCTTCCTCTGACGGGGCATCAACTGGCTCAATTTCATCCAGAGGACTTTCTGGACTGGCATCAGCCTTGATTACGGTGAGTTCTTCATCATCGTGCATAACTGGTAAGTTATCGTATTTTTGCGAATTTCACCACTCCCCGAGCGGATGAGTTTAGGTAGCCGAGAATAAAGGAGAGCCTGAGGCAACAGCTTGATAGTAATTTCGGAGCTGGTGGGTAGCGGCAGACCAACCCCAGCGTTCGGCTTCGCGGCGGGCATTTTTTCTCTCCCCTCCTTGGGTTTTCAGAAGGCGTTGAGTCGCTGTAATCGCGCCTTGAGGATCTGCTGGGTCAAACAGGTAGCCGTTGACTCCCTCAGAGACGATATCGGTAATTCCGCCGGAGCGAGCTGCCACCACTGGACAACCGGCTGCCATCGCTTCCAGTAGCACTAATCCTAGCGTTTCGGTACGGGAGGGCAGGATAAACGCATCTGCAGACGCGAAAGCTGAAGCCAGTTCCATACCTTGGAGATATCCCACGAAGTGAGTTGGGGTTTTGGCAAAGTGTCGCTCCAAGCTTTGCCGATAGGGACCATCGCCGACTAGGGCGAGGCGAGCTTCGGGAATCGCTTCTAGAATGGGGTTAATCTGCTCAATTTGTTTTTCGGCAGACAAACGCCCCACATAGAGGAGAATAGGGCGATCTGGGTATCCCTGAGAAAGATAATCACGCATCTTGCGCGATCGCGCCTGAGGTTGAAACAGTTCCGTATCCACCCCTCTTTGCCACAAATTAACCCGCTCAATGCCGCGAGCCGTTAATTCCTGCATCATTGCCGTTGAAGTACACAAGTTGAGTTGTGCCTGATTGTGGCTTGCCTTGAGCAGTTCCCACAACACCCCCTCTAGAACTTCCAATCCATAGTGTTGCAAATACTGGGGCAAATGGGTATGGTAAGACGCCACCAGCGGAACCTGCATCATTTTGGCGTAATACAAACCTGCCAGCCCTAAAACAGCCGGGTTAACGACATGGATAATATCGGGCTGAAACTTCTCCAAAACATCTCCAATTTTTGGTGGCGGTATGGCAAGCTTTAATTCTGGATAAAGCGGCAAGGGAAAGCCAGATACGCCATAAACCCTTGCCCCCTGGTATTCTGTCAGTCCCCCATCCGGTGCTACTACCAGCGTTTGATCGCCACCGCGCTGCAAGTGTTCAATCGTGTAACGCAGACGAGTAACAATGCCATCAACCTTAGGTAAAAAGGTTTCGGTAAACAGAACAATTCGCATAATTAATAATTCCGAATTCCCCACTCCTAATTATTTCCATGAAACCTTGGGTAAAATTTGGTTTTTATCGACGCGATGCTTATATTTGGTAGCAAAGTTGAGCAACGAATCTAGCAAGGAATCAGAGAGGTAGTGAGGCTGTAAACCAAGATTCAGTAAATTGGTATTTTTGGCGTGGAAGTAATGCTTTTCTTGCTCCACCCTGGGATTATCAAGGTGATTAATTTCGACATCTAGTCCCATCGCATTCCCCGCCTTTTTCACCATTAGCGCTAAATCTCCAACACTAAACTGTTCCGTGAATTGGTTGAAAACGCGGAGATGACCCGATTCGGCAGGATTAGCGATCGCCAGTTCCACGCAGCGCACGGTATCCCGAATATCCAAAAAGCCGCGAGTTTGACCCCCCTGACCATACACTGTCAGCGGATGACCAATTGCCGCCTGGGTGCAGAAGCGGTTCAATGCTGTGCCAAAGATCCCGTCATAGTCTAGGCGGTTAACTAACAACTCATCCATCCCCGTTTCTTCGGTTAGGACACCGTAGACGACTCCCTGATTCAAATCCGTGGCACGCAATCCCCAAATTTTGCAGGCAAAGTGAATATTGTGGCTATCGTGGACTTTGCTGAGGTGATAGAAACTTCCTGGCTGCTTGGGATAGGGAACGGTATCGGTGCGCCCATTGTGTTCGAGGGTAAGGTAGCCTTCTTCAATGTCGATGTTGGGTGTCCCATATTCACCCATTGTCCCTAACTTCACGAGATGGCAATCCGGGAAATCTTGCCGCATGGCATAGAGAATGTTGAGCGTCCCCACCACATTATTAACCTGAGTCTCTACCGCATGCTCGCGATCAATCATAGAAAAGGGAGCCGAACGCTGCTCGCCATAGTGGACAATTGCCTCAGGCTCAAACTCATGGAGCGTCTGGGAAAGGAAACTGTAATCAGTGATATCGCCAATGTACAAATCAATGGATTTGCCTGTGAGGTCACTCCAGCGCTCGATGCGTCGCTGAATGGGCGCAATGGGAGTTAGGGATTCCACTCCTTTTTGTGCGTCCCAATACCGCCGTACCAGACTATCTACAATGCCGACTTCGTAGCCTCTGTTGGAGAGGTGGAGCGCAGTTGCCCACCCACAGTAGCCATCACCGCCAATAACCAGGACTTTCATACTGATTCAATCGCTCTTATTTTCCAATACTTCGCTAAAGATACCAGGTATTGGAACACTAAGCGAGCATGGAAGTAAAAAAAAGCAGAGGGGCAGAGGGGAGCTCCAGGAGCAGGGGAACAGGGGAGCAGGGGAAGCACCAGGAGCAAACAACCCACCCATTTCCTCCGCACCTGGGCACCTCCGCCCCCCTCACTCACTCTGCTACTGAAGGCGCGTAAGGCGCTGTTGCAAAATGGATTGTTGTTTTTGCGCTTCGGCTAGAGCATCCCTTGCCCCTTGTACCACTTCCGCAGGTGCTTTGTTGACGAAATTGGGATTGTCGAGGCGAGCAGTTAAGGAATTGACTTCTCCTTCGACTTTGTTTAAGTTTTTCTCTAACTTGGCACGCAAAGCATCAATATCCACAATTCCTGTCAGCGGAATCAAAACTTGTACTGTGCCAGTTACACCCGCGATCACCTCTCCTGTTTCCTCTTTTAAGGTAGGTACAATCGTCAAGGGTTCCACCTTGCCCAAATCTTGAATGTAAGAGTAGCCCTCCTCTAAGATTTGACGCTCTGGTTTACTTTCGCTCTGTAAAATAACAGGCACTTTTGCCCCTGGCTTCACATCTGCCTCTGCCCGCAGATTGCGAATGGTACGAATTGTGCCAATAATTAGGTCAAACTGTTCTTCTAAGGGAGTTTTGGTTGTTGTGAATTGGGAACTGGGAATTCTGAATTCCGAACTCCGAACTCCTAATTCATTCCCTGATTCTACCTGTCCTACTACCTGTTCTTTGAGCTGTTGAGTAGCTTCCCGTAACTCTTGACGAGTGCCTGGGCGGAGTAAATAGCGGTAAATAAACCAAACTGTGTAGCCGAAACCGACGAGTTGAAAAGCAGGTGAGAGGATGGGCAAATTATTAATGCCACTGAGGGCTGCTAGTACCACTTCCACAATCACAATGGCGAGTAGAAGCCAACCAGCCACCCTTAGGGGCTGTCGATTGTTACCGAAAGACTTGTTAACTCCTTCGGGTAACTCGAATAAAACACGAACCACTTGCTTCAAAATTCGCTGTGTTTGGGATTGGTCTGAAGTATGTAGTGCTAGCACAGAGATCCGATTTTCCGGTTCGATGGGAACTGCACCTGCTTCGGGATAGGATTGCAGCGCTAAGGTAGCCTCGGTTTCTTGCGTCAGTGTGTGCCAAATCTCCTCAGTGATGTGAGGCATAAACGGGTGAAGTAGCTTGAGGATGCCTTCTAGCACATAGGCAAGGGTTTGTTGTGCCACCTGCCGCGATGTGGAATTCCTATCTTCGTTCAGTCGGGATTTCACCAGTTCGATATACCAGTCGCAGAACTCCCCCCAAATGAAGTCATAGAGTCCTTGCGCTGCCTCCCCTAATCCGTAGGCTTCGATGTTATTGCGGGTTTGCTGAGTTACTTTCTGAAAGCGCAAGAGAATCCAGCGATCAGCCAGTTCCAATTCATCTGTAGCAGGTTGCCCCAATTGCTGCGGGGTTTGCCCGTCCAAATTCATAATTACAAACCGGGCAGCATTCCAAAGTTTGTTGGCAAAATTGCGTGATGCTTCTACAGATGCCGACTCATCCGTCTCGCGGTTATACTCCAAGCTGATATCTTGACCTGCCCCAGTCACTTCTTTGACCAGGGTGTAGCGCAGGGCATCCGTGCCGTACTTGTCCATCAGCAGCAAGGGGTCAATGCCGTTCCCCGCCGACTTGGACATTTTCTTGCCATTCTCATCCCGCACTAAGCCGTGGATATAAACATCCTGAAAGGGCATCTCGCCAGTGAAATGTCCCCCCAGCATCGTCATCCGGGCAACCCAGAAGAAAATGATGTCAAACCCCGTCACTAGGGTACTAGTGGGGTAGTAGGTTTCTAAATCAGCCGTCTGCTGAGACCAGCCTAGGGTAGAGAAGGGCCATAAGCCGGAAGAAAACCAGGTATCGAGGGCATCGGCTTCCCGCTCTACCTTGACATTTTTGCCATATTGTGTTAATGCTGTTTCTTGTGCTTCCGCTTCGCTGTGGGCGACAATAAATGGTGTCTCATCCGTTATTTCCCCACCTGTTTCACTCACCACATACCAGGCAGGGATTTGGTGTCCCCACCACAACTGACGGGAGATGCACCAGTCTTTCAACTTAACCAGCCAGTCCCGATAGACCTTTTTCCAGCGTTCTGGAACGAATAGGGGGGAATTCTCTTGGTCGAGGAAGGCTAATGCTCTGTCGGCAATTGGGCGAATTTTGAGAAACCACTGGGTAGAGAGGAGGGGTTCAACAGGGACTTTGCCGCGATCGCTATAGGGAACCGTATGCCCATAATCCTCCACCTTGACCAGCAGCCCTTCTTCCTGCAACTGCTGCACCACATTCTCCCGGGCAACAAAGCGATCCTCTCCCGCAAACTGCCCTGCATTCTCGTTCAGCGCGCCATCCAGATTTATAATATTGACAAAAGGCAATTGGTGACGCTGCCCCATCTCAAAATCATTCGGGTCATGAGCAGGCGTTACCTTCACGCAACCAGTGCCAAACGAGGCATCCACCATCTCATCGCTAATTACCGGAATTTCCCGTCCAATGAGAGGAAGCCTCAGCGTCTTGCCAATTAAATCCTGATAGCGCTCATCCTGGGGATTCACCGCCACTGCTGTATCGCCTAGCATTGTCTCGGGGCGCGTTGTCGCCACTTCCACTGCCCCGCTGCCATCCGTGAAGGGATAGCGGAACTGCCAGAGTTTACCCGCCTCCTCCTTATTTTCCACTTCCAAATCAGACAGAGCCGACTGAGTAGCGGGACACCAATTGACCAAATACTTGCCGCGATAGATTAGTCCTTGTTCATAGAGTTGGACAAAGGCTGACCGCACCGCCTCGGACAAACCTTCATCCATCGTGAAACGCTCCCGCGACCAATCAGCCGAGAGTCCCAAGCGTTGGAGCTGGTTAAGAATCTGACCGCCCGATTCCGTTTTCCATTGCATTGCCCTCTCTAGGAACTGCTCGCGCCCAATCTCGTAGCGACTTGTTCCTTCTGCCTGGAGTTGTTTGTCTAGAATGGCTTGCACGGCGATGCTGGCGTGATCTGTCCCCGGCAGACAGAGGGTGTTGTAACCCCGCATGCGGTAGTAACGCACTAGGACATCGATGAGGGCTGTATTAAAGGCATGTCCCATATGCAGGCTACCCGTGACATTGGGGGGCGGAATAACAATGCTGTAGGGCTTTCCGCCTTGGGAGGGGTCAGCTTGAAAGACTTGGCGTTCTTCCCAGAATTTTTGCCACTTAGCTTCAGTGGTGGAGGGGTGGTATTGGCTAGGCAAGCTGGGTGTGGTTGCGGTCATACTGGCGATTTTGAGCGTTCAGTAAAATTGTGCCATATCGGGTGGAATAGCTTCCTTAAGATTCTTAATTCAAACTTCGGCAGGCTTTCTTCTAGACACTTCTCGCTCTATCTCTTCGCCATGTTCTAGTCTTTCTATCTTGAGGTCGTATTTGAGCTGTAAGTTAAGCCAGATATGGGGTGATGTGCCAAAGTATTGACCGAGGCGAATTGCTGTGTTGGCTGCAAGGTCACAGTCGCCCTTGAGGATACGGGTTATCCGGTTGGCAGGAACGTTTAGAGCTTTGGCTAGCTGTCTAGCGCTCATTTCTAACTCTTCTAACTCATCAGCTAGGAACTCACCGGGATGAATTGCGGGGAATGCTGATTCAGTGTTAATCGGAAATTCTGACATCATGAACCTCCTTTGTTTCTTTATCCCACTGGAATATTATTCGGTATTGCTGATTTAAGGCTATGGAGTAGTAGCCTTTTAAGATTACCTGTGAGCTGGTGAAATCGGTTTGAGGGAAGATCCCTAAATTTTATCAGGGACGAAGTGGCAGAGTCCAGAAGCTCTAGCTTTGTCATCGCCCGTTTTTGCAAGCTTTGAAACTTTTCTACTTTCTCACCTTCCCAGCATTTTTGGGTTTGTTGGTAGCCCAAGCTTCTGATTATTCCAAATGTGATCTTTGTTACGTACAAACTAACAAAAAGCGGGTATGTCCAAAGAAAGCCGCTCTCCAGCAAATTTAAGCTTGAAGAGCGGTGTTTTGGTTTTATTTGTATAGTCGTTGTTGGCGAGGCGTGCGGTTAAAAATTCGTCGAAATCGCCTGTACCGGACAAGTGGGAATACACTGCTCGCAAACAATGCAGCGCGATCGCGTAAAATTCAGCTTAAATGTCTCTGGCTCCAGTGTCAGTGCCTCTGTCGGGCAAACCCCCGTACACAAGCCACAATCAACACAACTTTCCTCATCAATGACAATTTCGCGGCTGGCAAGGGAAACGCCAATATCTTGCGAATCCATCCATTCCATCGCCGCCTCTAGTTCGTCGATATCTCCCGAAAGTTCCACGACTAGCTTGCTAATTTGGTTTGGGGCAACTTGTGCCCGAATGATATTCGCTGCCACGTTAAAGTCCTTGGCTAGGAGATAGGTGACGGGCATGGGTACGGTTCGTTTGGGAAAGGTCAGGGTGACTCGTTTTTTCATTGCCTCTTGCTACAGTGTGGGGTGGAAAGGTAAGAAATTATAAAAATATTTTTGATATGAGTGAGAATGTCTCCCATTCTTCAGAGGCAAAGGGCAGCCGCCTGAGAAATGTGTTAGTTGCTCTAGGTGCGATCGCGACTGCTGTGGCGCTCTTTTTTAGCCTGCAAACGGAAACGTCATCATTTTCGTTAGATACGCAAGCGGAAAACTCCACGCCACTAGAAATTGCCACTAGCAATGGGAAGCCCACTCTGTTGGAGTTCTATGCTAACTGGTGTACCTCCTGTCAGGCGATGGCGAAAGACTTGGGGGAGTTGAAACAGGAATATGACAATGTCAACTTTGTCATGCTCAATGTCGATAACAGCAAGTGGCTGCCAGAAATGTTGCGCTACCGAGTAGATGGGATTCCCCATTTTGTCTTTTTAGACCGAGAAGGGGAAGCGATCGCTCAAACGATTGGGGAGCAACCTCGCTCCGTGTTGCAGGCAAACTTGGATGCTCTGGTTGCCAGTCGCTCTCTACCCTACAGTCGCACCACAGGTCAATCCTCTCAGGTTGAGGCTCCCACTGCCCAGCCCAAAGCTAGTCCAGATGAGCCTCGCAGTCATGGTTCGCCAGTAAATTAAAAGCGGAGACACAAAAACTGTTATGATTTAATAGTAGTGAGTCATTATAGTTGCGTTGATAAGCCCATGAGTGCTGTGCTTACCCTAGATAAGCAAAAATTAGAGAAGCCGCCTTTAGATCTTCGTTATCTGGGCGATCACGCCCTACGCCAACCAGCCAAGCGCGTCTCCAAGGTGGACAAAGAAACTCGGCAGTGGGCAAAAAAAATGCTGCAAACCATGTACAGTGCCGATGGCATCGGATTAGCAGCACCCCAGGTGGCGCTCAATAAGCAACTGATCGTCATCGACTGCGAACCCGACAATGCAGCGACTCCGCCCTTGGTTCTGATTAATCCCCAAATTCAAAGCCAAAGCCCCGAGTTATGCGACGTCGAAGAAAGCTGTCTCAGCATTCCTGGCGTTTATAGGAATGTCACTCGTCCGCAAGCTGTTGAAGTGAAATTCAAAGACGAGAATGGGCGTCCCCGGAAGTTAAGCACCTCTGGGCTGCTGGCGCGTGCAATTCAGCACGAGATTGACCATCTCAACGGCGTTCTGTTTGTGGATCGGGTTGAAAACGATTTAACCCTAACCGAGGCACTGAGAAAGCAAGGCTTCTCATCCCAAGCAGTTAAACCACTCGCTTCTTAACATATCAGGGGCATAATTTAGTGACACCAAAAAGTGGTATTCTTATATCTGTTTCCTGCATTGCCGCGATCGCCGCTGTCGGTTCAGTGTTTGAGCTCTCATACGGAGAACCCAAATTCGGGAACTTGCCGACAATGCTCATTCTTGCTGCTAGTATTCCCGCGTGTGGATTCCTTTTTTGGGCAGCAGTGAAAGATACTAGGGCGAATCAGAAATAACTATTCCGCAATTGCGCCCAAGTGAACTAAGCACTGATCCCCACAAAGAGAGCCTATTTCGACCTCCCTCCCTGAGAAAAATCTCGGGGAGGACTATTTTCTGACTCCAGCATTCCGCTACTGTTAAGCAGCCTTGGCAAAAGGACAAGAAAGTACGTCCACCAAACGACAACTGCTAGAGAAACTAGCAGCGTCACCCAGGCAGTCTGGAACAATAGCCAGCTTCCAGAAATGATCAGTACGCCAGTCAGCAAAATTGACCACGGCTGACACCACCAGGGTTTGTAGTTCCAGAGATTGAAATGCTTTTGAGAAGACAAGCTCGATAAGTAGCAGTAATGGCTTTTGGTTTTGATC
>PXPT01000177.1 GCA_003021505.1 Cyanobacteria bacterium QS_4_48_99
CTTGCCATTGTTAAGGCTACGTGTTGAGCCGCAAGCAGGACAGGCAGGCGGAGAAACCGACATCAACCCATTGAGCTAACTTCGTCTATCCTTACATCTTTGGGACTACCCTATCTATACTCCTCAAATCGGATTAGACTGAATAGGTAACTTGCTGAGTCTGTTCCTTAATCTAAGCAGCAGCTCAACGACTAACAAAATATCGCGCAAACCAGTTTAAGCAAGCGCTATACGGCCGCTTGGAGAGTGCCTTGTCCGCTCTTGAAGGTTGATAAAAATCGGCGTAGAAAATCTTCTACCAAGCATATGGAGCGGACTCAACAGTTTTCAAGAATTGACCCTTTCAAAGGCATAGATCATGAATCTTCAACGCTAGATAAGCCCCTAGTTTTGCTAGTAGACAGCGATAAAGATAACTTGCTTCTCTTAGCTTGGGTATTGCAAAAATTCAACTGCGCTTTGATCGCAGCAGCCCAGGGAAAAGCCGCCATTTCTATCGCCCAAATACATCAACCTAATTTGATTTTACTAGAAATTCTGTTGCCAGATCTAGATGGTTTAGAAGTAATTACTCAACTACGGCAAATCCCAGAAACAAAACAGATTACAATAATTGCAGTCACTGCTTTAGCGAAAGCGGAAGATAAACAAAAGGTACTCTCTGCTGGAGGGGATGACTATATCAGCAAACCCTACATGCTTGAAGAACTCGAAACCCTAATCGAGCATTACCTCTGACTTATTGCTGGGGTGTGCTGAGTTTGGGGATCGATTCTGGATTGCGGACTTGCGGTACATCAGCTAAAACAGCGAGTATCCCTGTGCGCCCAGTTTCCAGTCCAGCATCAGTAAACAAATCGAGCACACTGACTTGTAAAATTTCTTCTATTAATGCCTGAAGTTGGGGTTTGATAACCTTGTCCAAATTCGAGTGGACTGTTTCAGCTAATTGGATTTTTTCGTGTTCAGCGAGTCGCTTCTCCGGTAGTGTGATCGAGTTTTCCAGAATAATCGCCAGCCCATCATCAAAAAGCTGGCAAGTGACCTTACTCGGTTGCTGCCCAAGCTGATTACGATAAAAAGCCTGAATACGCTGAGATAAAGTTCTCTCAAGTTGTCCGCGAGTGGGTGTTTGGGGTGGCTGAGTCACAACAATTAAAAATTAAAAGTTAAAAATCCAAAATAGCTAATGGCTAATGGCTAATCGACAATTGACAACTAGCAATTAGCAATGAACAATTTTAAATTTTGAATTCGGAGCAAAGTGACGGTCATGTTTTATTGCTAGAAAATTCCACCAAGTAGGAACTTAGCGGGCGGAGAAATAGGAATCCTTGATAGAACTTATCAACATGGAAAAGCTACAAAACGCCCTTAGAACTGGGAATCTTGGCAGCCCGGCGCGGGTCAATTTCTGTCGCCATGCGTATAGAACGGGCAAAGGCTTTGAAGGTAGCCTCGATCAGGTGGTGAGAATTGATTCCCGCAAGCTGCCTGATGTGCAGGGTGATTTGAGCGTGGTTAACCACAGCAACAAAGAATTCCCTCACTAACTGAGTGTCATAAATTCCCACGCGCTGGGTAGGAATCTCTAGTCCGTAACTGAGATGAGGGCGTCCCGAAAAATCGAGGGCAACTTGAATTAGGGTTTCATCGAGGGGAGCAAGAAAATGACCAAAGCGGTGAATACCACGAGCATCGCCTAAGGCTTTTGCCAAAGCTTGACCAAGAGTAATCCCCACATCTTCATTAGTGTGATGGTCATCAATTTGTACATCTCCTCTCGCCTGCACCTCCAAGTCAATCAAACCATGAGAGGCAAGCTGATGTAACATATGGTCGAGAAAGGGAATACCAGTGGCAGCATTACACTCACCCTGACCATCGAGATTCAGCGTAACTTGTACATCCGTTTCCCCGGTTTTACGTTGAACCGATGCCATACGCGGTTGTGAAGTTTGGGGAACCGTACTAGGCGATCGCGCCCAGGCAGAATTTTCGCTTGAAATTAGTCCTTTGTCATTAGTCATTGGTGACAAGATGATGAGGTGTACGGTGAAGTTTGAAAAGAAGTGAGGGATGAAGGTTGCAGGTGAAAGATGATCTCCTTGTCTCCCTTGTCCCGCCATCCCCCGCGTCTTCGCGTCTCCCTGTCTCTGCGTCCCCGCGTCCCCGTGTCTTCTCCTACATTCCCATTATTTCGTAACCAGCGTCCACGTACAGCACTTGCCCAGTAATTCCACCTGCCAAATCGCTACACAAAAATGCTGCGCTGTTGCCAACTTCCTGTTGCGTTACCGTCCGCTGGAGAGGCGCAACTTCTTCTACATGGCGAATCATATCCAGAATGCCATCAACGGCTGAAGAAGCAAGTGTCCGAATTGGTCCTGCCGAAATAGCATTAACGCGAATCTTGTGGGAACCTAGTTCGGCCGCCAGATAACGCACACTCATTTGTAGCCCAGCTTTGGCTACTCCCATCACATTGTAGTTGGGAATCACTCTCTCCCCGCCCAAATAAGTGAGGGTGACAATACTACCTCCTTCACTCATTAAGGGTTTTGCTGCTCTCGCCAAGCGAGTGAGAGAATAGGTACTAATTTCCATCGCTTGAGTAAAGCCTTCTCTAGAGGTGGCACTAAACTCGCCCGATAAGTCTTCTTTGCTGGCAAAGGCAAGACTATGGATCAGGATGTCTAGTTTTCCCCACTCTTGAGCAATGGTTTCAAAAGTAGACTCAATTTGACTATCGTTTTGAACATCGCAGGGTAAGAAGACACTAGGATTAAGGGGATTTACGAGTTCTCTTACTTTTCTCTCGTAGCGTCCTTTCTCATCGGGGAGGTAAGTCACTCCCAACTCGGCACCCGCTTGGTGTAACTGCTGGGCAATTCCCCAGGCGATGGAGCGATTGTTGGCAATGCCTGTGACAAGGGCTTTTTTTCCGGTTAAATCTAGCATATTCTTTGCTTGGCGACCTTACTCCTGCTAAACGGGAAAGAATTATCGTCTAATCCCATTACTCTGCCCTCACTTCTACTGGGTTTTACAGACGATTTCAAGTAACTCAGGGCGAAAGCGAAAAACCTAAACAGAAAGCATCGTACCATTATATGGAGAAGTCAGTGTGTTTTTGAAGTCTGCCCGTGCCGCGATCGCCATCCCCAATTCCCAGCTTTGATCAGTTAAATTTGTATTGGTGAATACAAAAAGATTCTGGCAGTTAACTTGTATAGTGGTCTCTAAGCGCCCAGTAACCTAGGCTTACTAGTAATTCCGCAGCTCCCAGGCATGAGTAATGAACCAATTTGTAACCCAAGATAAATCCCTAGAAGCCGTATTCCGTGAAATTGGAGGTGGGGCACTTCCGCCAGTTGTTGAGACATATGATCGCAGCAAGACAATCTTTTTCCCAGGAGATCCTGCCGAGCGGGTTTACTTTTTGCTTTCGGGAGCGGTGAAGCTATCGAGAGTGTATGAAACCGGAGAAGAAATCACGGTTGCCCTATTGCGAGAGAATAGCGTTTTTGGCGTGCTGTCGCTAATTACAGGTCAGCGCTCAGATCGCTTCTATCACGCCGTTGCCTTTACACCTGTGGAATTACTCTCCGCCCCGATTGAACGGGCAGAAAAAGCCTTTCAAGAGAATCCCGAACTCTCCCGGTTAATGCTCCAGGGACTTTCATCGCGGATTTTACAGACAGAGATGATGATTGAAACCCTGGCTCATCGGGATATGGGGTCTCGGCTAGTGAGCTTTTTGCTGATTCTGTGTAGGGACTTTGGAGAACCCACCCCAGAAGGACTCCAGATTGACCTGAAGCTTTCTCACCAAGCAATCGCCGAAGCAATTGGCTCAACCCGAGTCACTGTCACTCGCCTACTGGGAGAACTGCGCGAGGAGGGAATGATTTCGATCCATAAGAAAAGAATTACGGTTCACAACCCGGTTGCCCTAAGCCAGCAGTTTACATAAGCTTAGGTTGAAGGTGGAAGGACAAGGGGAAAAGGGGACAAGGGTACTTGGGGAAGCGGGAGTCGCTCCGCTCCTGACGCGGGGACACGCAGACGCGCGGACGCGGGGAGCTGCGGGAAAGAAGTGAGAGCGTGAAAGCGTGAGTGCGTGAGAGTTTTGGAAATAGAAATAAATTTTTCTATCAAACAACCCCATCTACCTCCTCACTCTCTCACTCCTCACCCCTCACTTTCTGCTCTCCGCTACGGATATCTCTTGCGGCGCGAAGTAATTCGCGCCCCGTGTCCTTGCCGCCGCGTCTCCCCTCTCCACGTCACTCCATATTTCCCCACTCCTGTTCTTCTCTCATCCCTCTGCCCTCTTGTGTAAGCGATAACCTGACAATCCGTTACTCCCCATGATGACCAGCGCTTGGGTACTAATTGCAGCGATATTACTTTTAGGTGGATTACTTGCTGCATTGGGCGATCGCTTAGGGTCAAAATTCGGGAAAGCGCGGTTGCGAATCTTTAATCTCCGCCCGCGTCAGACTGCCCTTTTGGTAACTGTTTTCACAGGAGTCCTCATTGCTGCCTCAACCTTGGGAATTCTCTTTGCAACTAGCGAGTCTTTACGTAAGGGTGTATTCCGACTCGATGAGATCCTCAATAAACGCCAAAATGCTCGCGAAGCGCTAGCAAAAGCCACCAAACAGAAACGTGAAGTAACTGAGGAACTCTCCCAGGCACAAACTGCTCTGATACAGGCACAAGAGCGCCTAGAGCGCGTAAACCAGAATTTTAAAAAAACCAAAGCGCAACTCAAGCAAGCCTCCCAGAAAGTCAATAACCTGCAACAGAAAATAGAGACACTGCAAACGCAAGCCCAGTCCCTACAGGCTGAACGCAAGCAGCTTCGTGAACAGCGAAATCGACTCGCTCAAAAAATTCAGCAACTTGACCAGGAATTAGCACAGCGCAACCAAACTATTGCCCAGCGAGAGCAAAAAATTGCCCAGCAAGAGGAGAAGCTGCAAGAGAGAAAACGCCGCCTTCAGCAATTGCAACAACAGAAAAAAGCCCTACAGGAGGAAATCAACCAGCGAGACGAAAAGATTGCCCAACTCGACCAAACTATTGCTAAACGCGACAGGACGCTGCAAGCCCGTAAAGTACGCCTGAAAGAATTAGAAAAGCAACTTTCACTCCTTCGGGGGGAAGTGACACAACTAGAGCAAAACTATCAAAAGCTGCGTCAAGGGAATGTTGCTTTGGTGCGTGGTCAAGTTCTCGCCTTTGGTGTCGTTCGCATCACTAACCCCTCAGCCGCCAATCAAGCCGTGGATCAGCTCTTGCGCGAAGCCAACCAAACCGTACTGGAGGTGACTCGTCCGAGAAATGGGACGAAGAAGGAACAGATTATCCAAATTACTAATGCCCAGGTGAAGCGCTTAACCGAGAAAATCGATGATGGTCAAGCCTACGTGGTGGAAATTCTCTCAGCAGGGAACTATGTTCGGGGGGAAAAGAAAGTACGAGTCTTTGCTGATGCGGCGCAAAATCAAAAGGTCTTTAATCGGGGGGAAGTGATTGCTGCCGTTTCGGTTCAACCTTCTAAAACTACGCGAGAGAGACTCCAAGAAAGGATGGACTTGCTATTAGCAGCATCTCAATTCCGTGCCCGTCGTGCCGGCGTTTTGGGTCCGATTGAAGTTGAGGGTGGTAATGTTGCCTTAATTCGATTTATGGAGAGGCTCAACCAGTCACAGGGGCAGTTTGATCAAATTAGAACAGTTGCTTTCCGTAAGAGTGACACTGAAGGACCACTTCAACTTCTGTTAGTTGCCATGCAAGATGGAGAAGTGGTTTTCGTCAGTGGATCTGCCCAGCGCATCGCTCGGTAATTATTACGAACCATGAGCAAGGAAAAAGAACCCATCATTTTGGGCTTCGATCCTGGACAGGATAAATGTGGTCTAGCAGTAGTGGGAAGAGATGGTCAATTGCACCAGCATCAGGTAGTCGCTTCGCCAGCGGCAGTTGCCACCCTGGTAGATTGGTCTAGGCAGTATCCTGTTGAACTTATCGTAATGGGAAACCAAACCACCGCCAAGTGCTGGAGAGAGAAACTCGCCCGTCACTTACCGCTATCAGTGCCTATTGTCATGGTGGATGAGCGTTACAGTTCTTTAGAGGCGCGCGATCGCTACTGGCAAATGTATCCCCCACAAGGACTCACTCGCCTAATCCCCAAAGGGATGCGACTCCCTCCTGGTCCGATTGATGACATTGTTGCCATTCTCCTAATTGAGCGCTACTTGCAGGGATGAATGAGGGGTTGAAGGTTGAAGGTTTCTTCCTCTGCTCCCCCAGCTTCCCCAACTCTCTCAGACCCTCACACCTCACTTTCCAACACCACTCGATGCCAGTTTATCTGCCTGACGAGTTGTTTCTGGCAAACGGTATTTGGGCGTGCAATTGAGGACATATTCAATCGCAGTGGGGAGGCTAACACGATGACCAATAGAAACATAAAGGGGTTTAACGTTAGTGCGCGATCGCAAGACCGCTCCAATCGTCTCTCCTCGGTGTCGCAGCGGTTGCCAGTTGCCTTTTTCAGGCGATAGTTTCTCATGGTGTCCCACTAAGCGAGATTTGGCAGCACCGATGGTAGGAAGATCGACGAGTATTCCCAGGTGGGAGGCAATCCCCAAACGACGGGGATGGGCAATTCCTTGACCATCGCACAAAATTAGCTCCGGGGTTGTATGAATTCTTGCGAGGGCGGCTAAGATAGCGGGGATTTCTCGAAAAGAGAGTAAGCCAGGAATGTAGGGAAAGGGAGTAGGGGAGCGAGCGATCGCTTTTTCGGTGAGCTGCAAATCAGGATAACTCAACACCACCACGGCTGCCTTGGCAATGGCGTAATTTTGCTCGAAGCCTACATCAACTCCAGCGACATAACGCACTGCTGATAATTGATCGCTGGTGATCACTTGCGATTGAAGCTGTTTCTGGAGGGCGCAAGCTTCTTCGACTGTTTGCGCTTCCTGGTAGTGTTGGTTAATTTTCAAAGGAAACAAAAGCCATGAAGTTTACGCGAGGCGGGAGTGTCTACACCCTACAATATTGTGAGAACCATCCCACAACATGGAATGCATAACCGCCCGACTCCTAGGCGCTGTCTTGGAGGAGACGGGGTTCTAGGAATAAGCGACCCGTGAGATGTCGGTGAACTTTTGCCAAGAGCAGCCTTGCCCTTTTATGGACAAGCCAAGATTTGGCTCCGACATTAAAGAGCTATTTAAGTCGCAGTTGTATCGTTTGCCAGTGGTGAAACTCGCTAACTTGTAATCACCACTATCTCGGGTAAAACCAGTTGGGAGTCAAAAAGCCTGAAGGTCAGCGAAACAGAAAACAACAATGTCAAAATATTAAATAGTAGCGTGACCCAACCTGTTTTGAAGAATCATGCCAGACTCCCCTCAGTTCCTTAGCGGCAATGAAATTCGGCAAAAGTTCCTGGACTTTTACGCCCAGCGAGACCATAAAGTGTTGCCTAGTGCATCCTTAGTGCCAGAAGACCCCACGGTGCTGCTGACGATTGCGGGGATGCTTCCTTTCAAACCCATATTCTTAGGACAGCGCACGCCACCCCATCCTCGTGCCACCACGTCTCAAAAGTGCATCCGCAACAACGATATTGAAAACGTGGGACGCACCGCCCGCCATCATACTTTCTTTGAGATGTTGGGCAACTTTAGCTTTGGAGACTATTTCAAAGAGAAAGCGATCGCTTGGGCTTGGGAACTCTCCACAGAAGGCTTTGGCTTATCTGCTGACCGAATTTTCCCCACTGTTTTTGAAGAAGACGACGAAGCTTTTGAGATCTGGCGTGATCAAATGGGGATTCCTGCCCACCGCATTTATCGCCTGGGAGAAGAGGAAAACTACTGGCACGCTGGTCCCACTGGTCCTTGTGGTCCCTGTTCGGAACTCTATTATGATCTCCATCCCGAACGAGGCGATCAGGAGATTGATCTCGAAGATGATACCCGGTTTATCGAGTTCTATAACCTGGTGTTCATGCAGTATAACCAGGATAGTGAGGGGAACCTAACGCCGCTGCAAAACCAAAATATCGACACGGGACTGGGATTAGAACGAATGGCGCAAATCCTGCAAGGAGTGCCGAATAACTACGAAACTGACCTAATTTTCCCGATTATTCAAACGGCGGCTGAACTAGCAGGAATTAACTATGACACATGCGAAGAAAAGGCGAAAGTCTCTCTAAAAGTGATTGGCGATCACGTTCGCGCTGTGGTGCAGATGATTGTCGATGGCATCACCGCCTCGAATGTGGGCCGCGGTTACGTCTTGCGTCGCTTAATTCGTCGCGTGGTGCGTCACGGACGCTCAATTGGGATTCAACACGAGTTTACCACTAAAGTAGCCGAAACTGCGATCGCTCTCTCGGAGTCCCACTATCCTCAGCTTCGGGAAGGGGCACAACTGATCAAAACCGAACTGCAACGGGAAGAATCCCGCTTCTTAGAAACCCTGGAGAGAGGAGAAAAAATCCTCACAGAGATTCTCACTTCTGGCCCCAAGCAGATTTCTGGCAAGGATGCCTTTGTCCTCTATGACACGTATGGCTTCCCCTTGGAACTCACCCAAGAAATTGCCGAAGAAGAGGGCTTGACGGTGGATCTAGAAGGATTTGAGGCAGAAATGGAGGCGCAGCGGCAACGTTCCCAAGCTGCCCACCAAACCGTTGACCTTACCACGCAAGATTCCCTCGAACAGTTGGAGGAAGTCCATCCCACTGAGTTTTTGGGCTATACGCATTACTCTACCCCGGTGCAGGTGACAGCACTACTTGCGAATGGCAAGCGCGTGGAGTCGGCGAGTGCAGGAGATGAGGTGCAAATTGTCCTGAATCAAACCCCCTTCTATGCCGAGTCGGGGGGACAAATTGGCGATCGCGGCTATCTCTCTGGCGAGGATATTCTGGTGCGAATCGAAGATGTCCAGAAGGAAGGGTACTTCTTCGTTCATTTTGGTCACCTGGAGAGAGGAACATTGCAACTGGGGACACCAGTTAACGCCCAGATCGACCGTGATTGTCGCCGTCGCGCCCAGGCCCACCATACAGCAACTCACCTCTTGCAAGCAGCACTGAAACAGCTTGTAGACTCCTCCATATCCCAGGCGGGTTCCCTGGTGGCTTTTGATCGCCTACGCTTTGACTTTAACTGCCCTCGTGCCCTCACGAGTGAACAACTGCAACAGGTAGAAGATACGATTAACACCTGGATTGCTGAGGCATACGATACCCAAGAGGCGGTGATGCCTTTCGATGAGGCAAAAGCTAAGGGCGCGATCGCCATGTTTGGGGAAAAATACGGGGATGAAGTGCGAGTGATCGATGTCCCTGGTATATCTATGGAACTATGCGGTGGGACGCATGTGAACAACACCGCTGAGATTGGACTGGTCAAAATTGTCTCGGAGACAGGAATTTCTTCTGGCGTGCGCCGGATTGAAGCCGTGGCAGGACCAGCAGTACTGGAATATCTTAACCTGCGCGATCGCATTGTCCGCGACCTCAGCGAACAGTTTAAGATTCAACCCGAAGCCCTCCCGGAACGCATTAACGGCTTGCAAGGGGAACTAAAATCCACACAGAAACAACTCGAAGCACTCAAGCAAGAACTAGCCCAAGTCCAATCAGAACAACTACTCGCCCAAGCTGAGTCTGTAGGAGACTACAAAATCCTCGTGGCACAGATGGAAGGGGAGGTAGATGCGGATGCCCTCAAGAGTGCCGCCGAACGCTTACAGCAGAAACTCGGCGAAAGTGCTGTGGTGTTGGGTTCCTCTCCGACGGAAGGTAAAGTTAGCTTAGTGGCATCCTTTAGTCAAAAAGTCAACCAAAAAGGACTGCAAGCCGGAAAATTCATTGGCGGCATTGCCAAAATTTGCGGCGGCGGAGGTGGTGGACGACCAAACCTCGCTCAAGCGGGAGGACGTGACCCCAGCAAGCTAGCAGAGGCGCTAGACAGCGCCCGCACGCAGTTGCACTCGGCATTGTCGGAAGGCTAGGAAATCTCCGATGTTGGAGTGATACTTCCCCCGAAAGGGGGATTTTTTAAAATTAAAAGCGATCACCACTCTGGTAAATTTAAGGGGAAATGAGTATAACCTGCAACTTTAGCTAATCGCCCATGCTTTACACTGGGTTAAAAACTTCTACCCAGAAGCGCTAAGTATACCTGATGCTTACTTGGAACGTGTCTGCCTATACGGTATTTCTTCTGATAACTCCATAAGCAAGGTATATAAGTACGCAAAGGAGAAAAGTAAATATGTCTAAGGAAGGGTTACAAGAAAAGCTAACCCCTAAGCGCACACCAGGAGATAGCAACATCCAGAAGTGGGGATTCGACCTCCAGCCTCACGTTTCCTTGATTGCTGGGGGCGTGATTATAATCTTCATCGCCCTAACACTAATCTTCCAAGCGGAAGCTAAAGAGATCTTTGAAGGCATTCAAGAATGGATCGCAACCATAGGTGGATGGTTTTATATCCTAGTTGCCAATATTTATCTTGGAGTCACAATCATCTTTGCCTTCAGCAAATTCGGCAAAATTCGCCTGGGGGGTCAGGATGCCAGACCAGAATTTTCGACTTTTGCCTGGTTTGCTATGCTACTCAGTGCCGGAATGGGAATTGGCTTGATGTTTTGGAGTGTTGCCGAGCCGATTTCCCACTTGATGACACCTCCTTTCCCAGGAGTAGAAGCAGCAACGCCTGAGGCAGCCGAATTGGCAATGAGCGTTACTTACTTCCACTGGGGATTGCATGCTTGGGGAATTTATGCCCTGGTTGCCCTAGCATTGGCATTTTTTGCTTTCAATCGCGGACTTCCGCTCAGCATGCGCTCGGTCTTCCATCCCTTGCTTGGGGAGCGAATCTATGACGGTCCCGGACACGCGATCGATATCCTATCTGTTATTGCAACGCTCTTCGGTCTGGCAACATCCTTAGGCTTCGGTGTCATGCAGGTCAATGCCGGAGTCCACTTTTTAATTCCCGCCGTCCCCAATGCACCCTGGGTTCAGGTCACGTTCATTGCTTTCATTACCGGCTGTGCCACCCTATCGGTGGTGGCAGGACTCGACAATGGTGTCCGCATTCTCAGCGAGCTAAACTTGCGGTTTGCTGCCGTTTTAATGCTCTTCATTCTGCTAGTAGGACCGACGCTTTACGTTCTCAACGGCTTCGTACAAAACTTGGGACAATATATTGCTAATTTCCCCGTACTGAGCTTCTGGACAGAAAGCTATGAAAGCACGGATTGGCAACATGGCTGGACTGTCTTCTACTGGGGATGGTGGATTTCTTGGTCGCCCTTTGTGGGGACGTTTATTGCCCGCGTTTCCAGAGGCAGAACGGTTCGACAATTTGTCCTCGGTGTGTTAATTGTTCCCTCTCTGCTTTCTTTCCTTTGGCTTGCTGTTTTTGGCAATGCTGCTATCTTTCAACAATTAAGTGGTGTCACCTTAGAGGGTTCTAGCCTTGCCGAGGTGGTCGTGGACGATGGAACTCCCGAGTTGGCAATGTTCACAATGTTTGCCAATTTCCCGCTCACTGGGTTGATTTCCCTTGTGGGAATCTTTTTGGTAACGATTTTCTTTGTCACTTCCTCGGACTCGGGTTCGTTAGTGGTGGATAACCTCACTTCTGGCGGCAAGCTCGATTCGCCAGTACCGCAACGCATTTTTTGGGCTGTCTTAGAGGGCGTAGTTGCTGCCGTGTTGCTGATAGGCGGTGGAGAGCAAGGACTAACAGCACTCCAGACAGCAGCTATTACCACTGGTTTACCCTTTTCCCTAATTCTGCTATTGATGTGCTTTAGTTTAAATCAAGGGTTGAACAAAGAGTTTGCTGACTTAGAAGCAGCACAGTTGAGAGCTAAAGAGCAGTCGAAATCCCATCAAGCAGACGTGCCTGCAAAGAGAGCGCATCGTGAGTGACTCCTAATGTGGGGTCATGTGCCTTGTTATTGCAACAGCTGAACTATCCTAAACTAAGGAGACATTCATGTATAAAAAAATCCTAGTTCCCTTAGACGGCTCCGAGCATGCCGAGGCAGTTATTCCCCACGTTGAGAATTTGGTTAAACATGATGAAACAAAGGTGATTTTTGCTCAAGTTGTTGAGTCAGGCTCCCAAACTGCCATATTAGACCCGGAAAGAGAGAGTGAACTCCAGTACCAGCCACAAAAAATCGCTCAAGTTAAGCAGTATCTAGCCAGTTGGAAAGACCAGTTTCGAGCGAAGGATTTGTCCGCTAAAATCTTGCTGCTGCGCGGAGACGCGGTTGAAGCAATTCTCCACGCTGTGGAAATTACCCAAGCTGAACTCCTCGCTATGAGCAGTCATGGGCGAACGGGGCTAGCCCGAATGTTTCACGGTAGCGTCGCTTATGGGGGTTCAACCGAGTCGGATGCCCTCTCTTGCTGGTTCGCTCAAAAACCGAGAGAAATTTGTCAACCAACAATCGGATTCTAGTGCCGTTGGATGTCCCAGCGAGCAGAAGCAATTGTTCCTCATGTTGAGGAAGTCGCAAAGCTCTATAAGGCAAAAATCATTCTCGCCCAAGTCATTAGAAGCAATTATCAAACGGCTAGTTATGGGGATATCGAAGAGTCCGTATCTAACGACCTTTTCAACCAAGTTGGAAAGCACCAAGAAATCAGACAGATTAGGGATGCCAAGCAGTATCTTCTTGATTGGAGCACGAAACTCCGCAATCAAGGGTTTGAAGTTGATGCGAACCTGCTATACGGTAGACCGATTGAGAGTATTATCCAAGTTGCCGACAATATAGATGCCGACTTGATTGCCATGACTAGTCATGGGCAGACTGGCTTAGATAAAGTGTTTTACGGCAGTGTATCTTCCAGTCTTCTTAATCAGGCGAATCGTCTATTATTACTCATTCGCTCGGGAAAGGCACCCACAGAAAACTTGGTCTAAACTGATTGATTGATCACTAGAGAAGCTGGCTGCGTATAGGGGCTGCCAGCCGAAAAAAGGAGAAATCCATGTACAAAAAAATTCTTATTCCCTTAGATGGCTCCGAGCGTGCCGAGGCAGTTATTCCCCACGTTGAGAATTTGGTTAAACATGATGAAACAAAAGTCATTTTCGCTCAAGTGGTCGAGCCAGCTAGCCGCAGTGCTGTATTGGATTCCGAAAAAGAAAGTGAAGTCCAATTCAAGCCACAAAAGGTCGATAAAGTCAAGCAGTATCTAACCAGTTGGAAAAACAAGTTTCAAGCGAAGGGTTTATCGGCTGAGATCTTGCTACTGAGCGGGGTAGCTGTTAACGCCATTCTTCATGCTACAGAGTTCACTCAAGCCGACCTCCTTGCCATGACCAGGCAAGGGCGAACTGGGTTAGCGAAAGTGTTTTACGGTAGTGTAGCTTCTGGTGTCTTCAATCGGATTAAATGCCCCTTATTGCTGGTTTCCTCTGAAACCGAAGTTAACTTACTAACCAATAATCGCATCTTAGTCCCCTTAGATGGCTCCAAGCGAGCAGAAGCTGCCCTCCCTCATGCTAAGGGGGTAGCCAAGCTCTATAATGCCCAAATTATTCTAGTGCGAGTGGTCAGAACTAATTATCAAACCGCTGTTTTCGATAATCTGGAGCAAGAGCTTGATGAGGAAGATGTGTCTGAGCATATTTTCCGCAGTCTCGGAAAACACCAAGAAGTCGGACGCATCAAGGATGCCAGACAGTATCTCCTTGATTGGCAAGCAAGTCTTCAAGAGGAAGGGTTCGAGGTTGAGGGAACGCTGCTGTCTGGTAGACCAATCGAGGGCATTATCCAAGTCGCTCAGGAGACAGATGCCGACTTGATTGCCATGACAAGCCACGGGCAAACAGGTTTAGCTCGCGTCTTCTACGGCGATGTTGCTTCCGGTATTCTCAACCGCGCGGCTCGTCCCTTGTTACTCATCCGCACAGGAGAGACTCCGGTTCAAAACTTTGCTTAAATCCACTGAAGTTAGAGGTTGAAAGTGGAATGTTAGAGGCTGGTTAAAGGTTAAACTACCCTACGGGAACGGCTCCGCCGAACAACTTGTAACCTGTAACCTGTAACCCGTTCCCTGCAACTAAAGCTATGTCAGAAGCACCCAAACCATTTTCTGTCATGGGGCTGCCAGTTCACTTACTCGACGACTATACTAACTGGCTGCGATCGCGTCTGCAAAAGCAAAAAGGAACTCATGTGGTAACGCTGAACGCAGAAATGGTGATGCAGGCGAAGCACGACAAGGCTTTGGGGGAGGCTATCCAACAAGCTGAGTTAGTGGTTCCCGATGGCTCCGGTGTAATTTTCTATCTGCGCCTGCGTAACCAACAGCAGCAGCGTTGCACCGGGATTGGATTGGCAGCATCCCTTTTAGAAACAGCAGGGCAGTTAGAGGCATCATCCCCAGTTTGTTTTTATGGCGGTGCGCCCGGAATGGCTAAAGCAGCAGCAAAGGTGTGGCGGCAAAGAGTGCCGGGGATAGCTATTACCACCGAGCATGGCTACCTCTCGCCAAAAGCAGAACAAGAATTTCGACAAACCCTCGCAGAACAACAACCACAGTTGATTTTAGTGAGCTTGGGAGTTCCGCGTCAGGAATTGTGGATTCGCGAAAACCGTTGGCTCTGCCCCCAGGCAATTTGGATGGGTGTCGGTGGGAGTTTCGATATCTGGGCAGGAGTGAAGCCTCGCGCCCCTCTCTGGTTGCAAAAGAATCACCTGGAATGGCTTTACCGTCTCTATCAAGAGCCTTGGCGCTGGCGACGCATGCTGGTTTTACCTCAGTTTGCCTTGCGAGCCTTGCTTCAGCGTTGATTATTCAAAATCTTCTCCCCATCTCCTTGTTGGGACGAGCCGCCGGCTCGCCCGTAAATTCTATATCTCCGCCGCTGCTGGGAATGGACTCAATTAACTGGCGCGTGTAGTGTTTTTCCGGTTGGCGATAAATTTGCTCTGCGGGTCCCATTTCTTCGATTTTGCCCCGGTTCATCACCATAATGCGATCGCTCATAAACTTGACTACACTCAAATCATGAGAGATAAAAATGTAGGTTAACCCCAATTGCGCTTGCAACTCCTTCAGCAAGTTCAGCACTTGCGCCTGCACCGAAACATCTAGCGCCGAAACCGACTCATCGCAAATCACAAACTCGGGATTAAGCGCCAGCGCCCTAGCAATACACACTCGCTGCCGTTGCCCGCCCGAAAATTCATGGGGATAGCGATTCATCCAGTCGGGATTTAAGCCCACTCGCTCCAATAAGTCAGCTGCTCGTTCTCGGCGCTGCCGCCGACTTTTGCAAATTTTGTGAATCGCCAGTGGTTCCCTAACCGTCTGACCAATTGTTAAACGGGGGTTGAGGGAGTTGTAGGGATTCTGGAAAACAATTTGCATTTGCCGGCGCAATCGCCGCAAGCGTCTCCCATCTACACGAGAAATGTCGCTTCCCTCAAACCAAATCTTACCTTCTAGAGTGGGAATCAGTCGCAGCAGAGCGCGAGCCAAAGTGGATTTGCCACAGCCAGATTCTCCCACCAATCCCAGAGTTTCCCCAGCAGAAATATCAAAAGAGATGCCATTGACTGCCATCAAGTAGCGCTTTTTGCGACCAAACACGTCTCGCATGGGGAAGCCCACCTGTAAATTTTTCACCGACAGTAGTGGCTCACTATCAGGTGCTTGGGAAGGTGAGTCCTGGCTATCCTCCCCTGCGCCATCTTGGGGTGCTGCTTGTTTTTCGCGAATGACGAGTTCGCCATCCCCATCCCTTTCCACCTCCATAAAATCGGAAATCGTGGGCAAAAATTGCGGCTGCTGCTCCAAACCAGGACGACAGGCTAGCAAACCTTTCGTATAGGGATGCTCAGGATGAAAGAAAATCTGATTGCAGTTGCCATACTCAACAATTTCCCCCTGGTACATCACTGCCACTGCATCCACCACCTCGGCAATCACGCCCAAGTCATGGGTGATGAAAATCATCGACATACCGCGATCGCGACACAACTCCTGCAACAACTCCAGAATGGTTTTCTGCACCGTTACATCTAGAGCAGTCGTAGGCTCATCTGCAATCAACAGCGTCGGGTCACAAGAAATTGCGATCGCAATTATCACCCGCTGCAATTGACCGCCAGAGAGTTCGTGGGGATAGCGCTCTAGCATCGCCCGCTTCTGCCCATTAATGTGCTGACTAATCTCGCGCTCACTGGAGGCAGCACCGTCTTCGGAGAGATAGTCCTCCCGCAGTTGCTCGTCACTCGCAAGAAGCTTTACTTCCTGAAGGCGGTTAATTGCCTGCCGCCGTGCCTCTGCCATCGAGACATTCTGGTGCAACCGAATCGCTTCTGTAAGCTGAAAGCCGATGTTAAAAACCGGGTTGAGGGAACTCATGGGTTCCTGGAAAATCATTGCCATGCGACCCCCCCGGTATTGTCGCCTCTCCTCCTCGCTCAACTGCTGTAGATTGACAGGTTGTTGACCTTCTGCGGAACGAAACCAAATTTTCCCCCCAGCAATCTTCCCTGGCTCAGGCACTAGCCCCATAATTGCCAAAGAAGTGACTGACTTGCCAGAACCCGACTCTCCCACAATTCCTAGGGTTTGCCCCCGTTGGAGCTGAAAATTTATCCCGTCAACCGCCAAAACTCGCTCTTGGTCAGTAAAAAATTGAACTTGTAGGTTGCGGACATCGAGAACGTTGTCACTCATAGCAGGCGAACTAGGAAAGTCAATGGGATTTTCGGGATTTTAACACTCCTAGGATATGTATTTTTAGAGCGGCTCTGTTTTGTCACTACTCCCGCCAGATTGAGGCATTCTATAGCAAAAGGCAGAAGCAGGGAAGTTATCCTGAAAAAATATGAAGTTTTTTTATAACTCCTGTAGGAGTTACTGAGAGCTGATTTATAAAGTGAACCTGAAGAGACAACACCATGGAGCATTAGTCTAATCATTGCTCCATAAATCATCGCCTCACTGACTTCTGGCAAAAGTTCATCATCTTTGCTGAGACGCCGGTAGCGTCCTAAGCAACCGAAAGTAGG
>PXPT01000178.1 GCA_003021505.1 Cyanobacteria bacterium QS_4_48_99
GCCATGATCAGCCTCTATGCCTAGCTGTGGTTAGGGTAGACCATTTTCAACAGATTAACGCCCAATACAGTCATGCCGCTGGAGAGAGAATATTGAGTCGTTTAGGAAAGCATTTACAGCTCCAACTCCGGCATGAAGATCTGGTTGCTCGCTGGGAAGGTGAAGCGTTCGTTGTAGGCATGTACGCGACAACAAAACAGAATGGAGAGCAGCGACTGACAGAGATATTAGAGTCTCTACAGCAGGAGGAATTCTCTAAATCTGATCGTAGCGAGTTGCGAGTTACTTTCAGCGTCGGCGTTGCCCAATATTACCAAGATGGTGCGGATCCGCAAGTTTTATATCAGGTAACTAGTGCAGTCATTCGTCCTATCTCACTACAGCGTCTTTCACATTTGCCAAGCACAGCACCTAGAAGAGTTGGAAGCGATCGCGCTTGTTCAGATCACGCCAAACTTGCACGCAGAGTGCCCAATGCTGAACTAAATGTAGTCTATTTAACTGCAATCAATTTGTAGATACTTTTGAGCTTGCATGAACTACACTGGGAATGAGCGCATTGATACGAGAAGTTATCCATGAGCGATCGCTCCTGCAAAGTCTATCTAGTTGGGGCTGGTCCAGGCGAAATTGCCTATCTCACCCTGAGAGGACAACAACTGCTCGCTCAGGCAGAAGTGTTGATCTATGATGCCCTGGTAGACTCGCAGTTATTACAATTGGTTCCGTCCGAGTGCCTGAAGCTAGATGTCGGCAAGCGGGGAGGAAAACCCAGCACGCCGCAAGCAGAAATTAACCAGTTACTGGTAGAGCATGGTTGGCACCAAAAGCGAGTTGTCAGGCTCAAAAGTGGCGATCCACTCATTTTTGGTCGCTCTAGTGCAGAAATACAGGCGTTGACAGAGGCAGGTTGCGAGGTGGAGTTAGTGCCGGGAATTTCTTCGGTTTTGGCAGCCCCTCTACTGGCAGGCATTCCTCTGACAGATCAGGCTTTGAGTAGCTGTTTTGCTGTAGTGAGCGCTCACCAACCCGAGAACCTCGACTGGGAAGCACTAGCACGGATGGAGACGCTGGTATTTTTAATGGGAGGGCGAAAGCTAGAAGAAATTGTTCGGCAGTTGCAAGGATGGGGGCGATCACCTTCCTGTCCCATTGCCGTGATTCGTGACTGTGGGCGGCAAGAACAACAAGTTTGGAGCGGTACTCTAGCCGATATCGTAGCGCAAACCGCTGGCGTTTCCCTCTCACCGACTGTCATTGTCGTGGGTGAGGTGGTGCGATTACGGGATGCTTGGGGACAAGGGGAGCAGAGGAGCAGAGGAGCAGAAGAGGAAGAAGACGCGGGGACACGGGGACACGGGGACAAGGGGAGCAGAGGAGCAGAGGAGCAGAAGAGGAAGAAAACGCGGGGACACGGAGACGCGGGGACGCGGGGAGCTGCGGGACACACAGATCTCCGCACCGAGATCTCAAGGGTTGGAAGGAACCTCGAACCCCGTGTCCTTGTCTCCGCGTCATCCCCTCTCCGCGTAAGTCCCGAAGGGACTCTCCGCACCTGGGCACCTGGGCACCTCTGCACAGACACCTCTGCACCGGGTTCCTCCTCACCCCTCACACCTCACTCCTCACTTCAACTTACTGGCAAGACTGTTCTTGTCACGCGCTCGGCTAAACAGTCGAGTAACTTTACAAACCTGCTACAACAGCAGGGGGCAACGGTAATCGAAATGCCTGCTATCGAAATTTGCCCCCCTTCCAGTTGGGAAGAATTAGATAGCGCGATCGCTGATCTGCAAGATTTCCACTGGCTTATTCTTACCTCTGCCAATGGGGTAGAGTATTTCTGCAATCGCCTGATTGCAAAAGGATTAGATGCTCGTGCCCTCGCTGGGGTTAAAATTGCTGTTGTTGGGAAAAAAACTGCTGCTACTCTGAAAAAATGGGGGTTACAACCCGACTTTATCCCTTCCGATTTTGTGGCCGATTCCCTAGCAGAGGAGTTTCCAGAAGTGATCGCTGCTCAAAAGCTTCTCTTTCCCCGTGTTGAAACAGGTGGACGGGAGGTTTTAGTTCAACAATTAACTGCACAAGGTGCTGAAGTGGTAGAAGTTGCTGCTTATCAGTCCGGGTGTCCTGCCCAAATTTCCCCCGCCGCGCTCCAAGCTTTGCAACAACAAGCAGTAGACGTGATTACCTTTGCCAGTTCCAAAACCGTCAAAAACTTTTCGCAACTGTTAGAAGCTGCCCTTACCTCTCATTCCGAAACGAATTCCTTGCTTAAAGATGTCTGCATTGCCTCCATTGGTCCGCAAACTTCCCATGCCTGCCGCAAATGCCTAGGACGCTGCGACATCGAGGCAGAAGAATACACTTTAGAAGGTTTAACCCAAGCAGTTGTACAGTGGGTGAGAAAAAATTCTCCCAATTTCGAGGTTTAATTATACTAGGAAGTGAGAGAATATTTTAAAGTTAGTCAACCCATGCATTTGCTCTTATCGCTTCCTAAAACCTAGTTTCGTGCTTTTACCTGTTCGTAACAACAAGCTAGTGACTCGCCGCCTCGTTGCCATATATATTTTCTTTGGCAGCGTTGGGTTCGTTTTTTCTGATTTTCTGCTAGAGAACTTTCTCGATAACTCGTTTCTGCTTAGTCGATGGGCAACTGGTAGAGGGCTACTCTTTGTACTGATAACTAGCGCATTTTTCTATGTCCAGCTTCGCCAGGGCTGGAGTCAGGCAGAGTTGATTAAAAGGGAAAAGCAGGCTTACGAGGCAAAAACAGAAGCGCTATTTGCAGCATTAAGCGAAGCGCTCTTTATTTTAGATAGGCAAGGACGCGATTGCCAAATCATTCCCACTCAGACAACCGCTACATACCAACCCATTGCCGAGGCGACTGGTAAAACTATAGATGAAGTGCTACTGCCAGTCCAAACCGATCACTTTTACCAGCTTATCGAGCGGGTGATCGATACTCAGCAGACGCTTCAAACCGAATATAGCCTCTTGATAAATAACAGGTTAGTTTGGTTCTCCGCCAGCATCTCCCCCTTCTCAAAGCAGTCAGTTATCTGGGTGGCACACGACATTACTGAACAAAAGCAGGCACACCATGCCTTGCAGAACTCACCAAAACGCTCTCGACTTTTAAAAGAAATCTCGCGGCGCGAACACGCAGAAGCGGAACTCCGCAAACACTTCGCGCTTAACTTTCCCCATCAAGGTGATCGCAAAGGGGACGAAGCGCAGCTATCACACCCTGCCTTTCACGATCCGCTAACAGCCTTACCGAACAAAACTTGGTTACTAAAGCGCTTGCGAGAGTTAATCTCCCTGGCAAAAGATAAGCACACCAGCACATTTGCTATCTTCCTACTAGAGCTAGAGCGCTTCGAGGTGGTTAACTCTAGTCTGGGAGATCAAATTGCTGAACAGCTCCTAATTGCGACAGCTCAACGGTTGCAGAAATACTTATGCTTAAGCGAACCTGTGGCGCAGGTGGGAGACAAAACTTTAGCAATTATATTTAAAGACCTCGGGGCAACCGACGATGCCCTTCCCTTGGTTAACACTATCCACCAGCAGTTAAGTTTACCTTTCCAGCTAGAGGGACGCGAGCTATTTTCCCCCGCTAGTATGGGGATTGCTTTGACGACTGCTCCCGAGTGGGAGTGCCAAAAACCAGAAGAGTTGCTACGTGCTGCCGAGATGGCGATGCATAATACCAAGCGGGAGGAGTGGTCCTATACCGTGTTTCACCCGGACATGCACCACGGGGCGATCGCTCGTTTGCAGTTAGAAACCGAGTTGCGACAAGCGATCAAACGCCAGCAGCTCAAGGTATTTTATCAACCGACTGTGGCTTTAGACAGTGGTAAAGTTACCGGATTCGAGGCGCTAGTGCGCTGGCAGCATCCCCAGCAAGGTATAGTTTTACCCGATCAGTTTATTCCCCTAGCAGAAGAAACCGGATTAATGGCTCTAATTGACTGGTGGGTGCTAAGCGAGGCGTGCCGACAACTAAAGATTTGGCAGCAGAGTGGAAAATCTTCAGAAGCTTTGACAATGAGCGTGAATCTCTCGGGGCAACTGCTCTCAGAGCAGAGAGTTATTGAGCGGCTGGGGGAAGTTTTGTCGTCTACTTCCATTACGCCGGGCAGCTTAAGGCTAGAAGTGACTGAAAGGGCAATCATGGAACACGACGCCACCGAAATAGGGATGCTTAACCAGCTTAAAGGAATGGGTGTTGAGCTTCTGATTGATGATTTTGGTACAGGTTACTCTTCCTTGGAGCGCTTGCATCAACTCCCGATTGATAAGTTAAAAGTTGACCGCTCTTTTGTCAATCGCATGGCTGAAGAGAAGGGGACTCACGAGATTGTTCGCTCGATTGTGGCTCTGGCTCATCGTTTAAACATGGATGTGATTGCGGAAGGGTTAGAAACGCCCGAGCAGTTGCTAAAGTTGCGATCGCTTCCATGCGAGTATGGACAGGGATATTTGTTCTCTAAGCCGCTAGCAGGCGAAAGTGCGGCGGCACTGCTCACCTCTCCAGAAATGATGAATTATGAACTCTGAATCATTAGTCCTTTACAGAGGATGACTAGTGACCAAATTTCTTGCGGCGTGCCAGCCCCTGAATTGAGGACACGGGGTTGGAGGTTTCCTCAAAGCCGTGAGATGTCCGTAGTTACGCGAAGCGGCAGTCACCACTCTGCGCTATCTCAACCAAGTAGAAAGCTGTCAGCCAGCTCTCGCCCTCATGTCCGATCCCGTCGAAGCAGTACGTCGGGCAACCACCCTCACCCTCGGTCATCTGATCGACGAGGAAGTGATGGCTTTACTCAATGAAGCCCTCGCTTCTGACCCAGACTGGCAAGTCCGCCGCAATGCAGCCCAATCGTTGGCACTGCATGCCCCTAGTGAAGCAGTTCCAGTTTTAGGGGCAGCCCTAGGAGATGAACATTGGCAAGTCCGCAAGTTTGCCGCTCAGGCTTTGCAACAAGTGGCTGATGAGCAGGTGATTCCAGCACTGGTGACAGCCCTGTCTGATGAATCCTCGGATGTCCGGCGAGATGCCAGTACCGCACTGGGAAATCTTGGTGATCCATCCGTCCTGAATGCGCTTCAGCAAACCCTTGACGATCCAGATATGGATGTTCGGATTAATTCTCAGCGAGCTATTCAAAAGATTCAGGAGTCCACACCAGAAACGCCTCATGTCTGATCACCAATCTCCCTTTGTTCCAGCCAACTACAGCAGTGATTCCGAAAAGTCATCAAATTCTTCCGATCCCGTAGTTGAAGCTCGCAAACAAGAAGCAATCGAGTGTTTAAAGCAAGTGCTAGAGCCCATCCTTAACAAGGATATTGTCAGCCTAGGAATGGTTCGAATTTTCCAGGTTGTGGATAACTACGTCTACTTCCGCCTCTATATCGGAGCGCATCAACAGTATCTTCAAGAACGTGCTCAAGACGGCACTCTCTTCTCTAACGTGGTGCAAAAAGACTTACATTCAGGTATGCACAATTCCGGGAGTGCGCACTACTCTGGCAGTTTCTAGTGGTAAAGGAGGCGTGGGAAAGTCCACTACTGCGGTTAACCTGGCAGCAGCTTTGAAAATGTCGGGCGCGCGAGTCGGGTTACTGGATGCTGATGTTTACGGTCCCAATGTGCCTACTATGCTGGGGTTGAGCAAATCGGATGTACGGGTAGTTGATACTGAGAACGGTCAGAAGTTTCTGCCTTTGGAAGCCCACGGTATTAAGGTGATGTCGGTGGGGCTATTAGCAGAACCCGACCATCCGCTAGCCTGGCGAGGACCAGTTTTACACAAAATAGTGACGCAATTTATTAATGAGGTGGAATGGGGAGACCTAGACTATCTATTAATTGACTTGCCTCCCGGCACAGGGGATGCCCAGATTACTATTGTGCAGGAAAGTCCGATTTGCGGCGCGATCCTTGTCACCACTCCTCAGCAGGTGGCAATCTCCGATGTGCGTCGCAGCATTCACATGTTACGCGGTGTAGGGGTTCCCGTTATCGGTCTCATTGAAAATATGAGCTATCTGGTTCACCGTGGAGAGCATATTTCCATTTTTGGCAACGGAGGTGGGGAACAGATGGCTGCGGAGTTGCAAGTTCCTCTCATGGGACAGGTTCCCCTTGATTCGCGCATCTGTCAAAGCGGGGATACCGGTCAACCCTTACTCCAGGAGCAACCGAAAGCGATTTTGACTCAGGCTTTTGTACAGATCGCCACGGGGTTAAATACAACTTTTGCCCTTCCTACATCTACCCAGGCAATGTCTGGGGAAGATGCAACCTCCTCGTCAGCACACTTTAATTAAAGATCTTTTACTGTATCGGTAGGAACAGAAACGTCTGGCTCCATTCTCAGCCCTGCTAACCAGAATTCCGTAGTAGGAATTAAACTGACTGTCGGTTTGGTTAGTCGCGATGGCATCATTCCCATGTCAGAGAGTCAAGATACGGTATTGCACAAAAGCTTAATGAAAGTTTCAAGCTGGAACGGGTATAGTGCCGTATGCCAACTAGCCCAGTAGTAAACGCAGTGAGAACTGAAGCATTTTTACCGATTTCGAGTAACAGAAGGTCTTGCGGTGTAAACGTGCCAGATAGTGCCTTAGGCGGGAATTCTCTCCTTCTATCCTAGTCATGTAAGTTTTACTCACCTATCCTTGACCATAAAACCTCGAAAGTGGCAGCACTGCGATCTGCCGAAGGCATGACGCCCTCCGGGGGTATCGCCTAAGGTCCAAGCTAAGATTCCTGCCCGTGTTTATTGACTACTGTCGATAACCCAACCTGGTTTTTTGCGCCTACAAAGGTTGCGTTGAGGACAGTTCATACCTCTATTATGCAATGCCGGCGATCGCGCTTTCTGCGGCAGTGGCAATGACCAATTCTTTTTTCCGGCAGGGAGAGACAATACTGTTACCGGGGGAGAAGGAGCGCATCAATTCTAGATTAATAATGGCGAGCTTCTAACATCAGTCAACGCGATCACTGACTTTAGCCCTGGTGAGGATGCGATCACTCTAGCAGGCTTGGACTTGAGTTTTGAGGTTCTAAACTTACAGCAAGATGGCTCGGATACAGCGGTATTGGGCAAATTTTTTAACCGTTTCGGCTCTTCCCGTTTTCAGCAGATACCAACTCTGTACTTTAGCATATCTTCTAGATTCTTACTGAAGCTGATTCTTGAACAATGATTTTTGGTACCCCTGCCATCTTTTTCTCTAACTGCTTACTTCTCTCCTATGTCTATCATCCTTTTTGAAAAATGGTATTAGATAGGCGCGGAGCGCGAGTGCGTCTTCCCAGCGGAGTATTTTCAATGGAGCAAGTTTTATGGGCAGACATTCCTTCCCTAGCCACGTAGCTTCGCTCCCATTCTCAATTGTGAATGCTTTTGTTATCCTACGACATCGCCAATTGCTGAGCTGCTGCCAGCACTTCCTGTCTGGCTTCGTGGTCAGTCGCAATAATTTCTTCTAAAGAAGGCGTGGAATGATTATGGGAGGAAGCGCGATCGCATACTGTTTCGATCAGACGGGGAATATCTAAAAAGCCGATTTTCTTTTCTAAAAATAGTTCCACTGCCTGCTCATTTGCCGCGTTAAGCACTGCTGGCATTAATCCCCCTGCTCGTCCAGCAGCATAAGCTAACTCCATGCAGGGATACTTCTGACCATCCGGCTCTTTGAAGGTTAAATTCCCTGCTTTCACTAAATCCAGTGGTTCCCAATTAGTATAAATGCGCTCTGGCCAAGAGAGGGCATATAACAGCGGCAGTCGCATATCGGGCCAGCCTAATTGGGCTAACACGGAAGTATCTTGCAGCTCAATCAGGGAATGAATAATACTCTGGGGATGGATGACAATCTCAATTTGGTCGTAGTCCATTTCGAACAAGTAATGAGCCTCAATTACTTCCAGCCCCTTATTCATCAGGGTGGCTGAGTCGATGGTGATTTTGCGACCCATTGACCAGTTGGGATGCTTGAGCGCATCAGTGATCGTCACCTCGGACAAGTTCTCGGCAGACCAATCGCGGAAAGCACCACCAGAAGCGGTAAGCATAATCCGCCTTAATCCTCCTTCGGGAACGCCTTGGAGACACTGAAAAATTGCGGAATGTTCCGAGTCAGCCGGGAGTAATCTCACGCCATGCTTTTTCACCAGCGGCAGCACTACTGGTCCCCCAGCTATCAAGGTTTCTTTATTGGCAAGGGCAATATCTTTACCCGCTTCAATCGCAGCGATGGTAGGTAGTAATCCAGCGCAGCCCACAATTCCTGTCACCACACTTTCGGCATCACCGTAGCGAGCAACCTCGGCAACCCCCTCTTCCCCAGCAACGAGTGTGGGCGGATTGTCGATATCTGCGATCGCCTCTCTCAGTTCTGGTAACTTTTCTTCATAACATGTCGCTGCAATTTCGGGTTGAAACTGCCGAATCTGTTGAGCCAGCATCTCCACATTACGACCCGCTGCCAAACCGACAATCCGAAACTGTTCGCGGTAGTGAGTAACAATCTCTAACGTCTGAGTACCAATCGAGCCGGTAGAGCCAACAATCGAAATAGGTTTCACGGTGTTTCTTGCGCTTGGGATCACCTCCACTATAAATTTTTGAGCGCAATTTAAGTAACCCATACTCGCCAATCTGCTCAAGCAGTGGGAGTGGGCAAGGAGTTTTGAGAAACCCTTTCCTCATGAAGCTCTTTTAGGATAGCTTCCAGGTCAGCCGTTAGCTTGGGTGCGCTTTTTTTCGCCGAGGCATGGCTGTAATCCGCCACATCCATAGGTGAGCCAATTTTTACCTTGACATCACAACCGCAACTGGGATATACCTGAGCATAATCGATGCTAATCGGAACAATCTTCACGCTGCTATCAGATTGATGGGATTGGGCTTGCAGTGCAATTCGAGCCAAACCTGGCTTAAGCGGATTAACGTGCCCATCCCGATAAATATCACCTTCTGGAAAAATTGCCAGTGCTTCTCCTTGGCAGAGTAGTTCTACACTGTGACGAAGACTACTAAATCCGGGATGCTCGGGATCAAGTGGGAATCCTCCCATTCGTCGAACAAACCAGCCCTGTAGTCCTCCCGTTTCATTCGCAGAAACTATAAACCGCAAGTCACGTCGGGTAACTAGGCGACCTGTCGCGTAAGCTACGATTAACCCATCCCAACGAGAGCGATGGGTAGACGCTAGAATTACAGGTCCAGTGCGGGGAAGATTTTCTTGTCCGGTAAAATTCAACTGACCGAAATAAAACGGTAAAAAGTAGCGACCGACAAAGTAAAGGAGGGGACTTAACCAGGGCGAAATCCGAGAGCTAACAGGAGTAACCTTATCCGTTTTTGGCATCTACAAACTCTCCTAAATCCTAAATAAAGACCGAGTGGAACGATTAAAAATTAAGTGCCTCTGTTTACAGGTTTACATCAGCTGTGTAACTACTGTCTTCCTCTCGGAGGACACTTAAACTGGTGTCACGACAGGTTGCAGGTTACAGGTTGGAAGTTACAGGTTAGCTGGCTTATACGTAAGCTAACCTGCGGGAATGGTTACGCCGAACAACGTTTAACCTTCAACCTTCCGCCGCTGGGTAAACCAAGATTGCAACTGCTGACGGCAGGAAGATTCCAAAATTCCTCCCAGCACGGGCAATCGGTGATTAGAAGCAGCACTATCAGCAAGATTAGCAACGCTGCGAATCGAACCAGTTTTGGGGTCGTCTGCGCCGTACACTAATTGACCAACTCGGGCTTGGATAATCGCCCCAGCACACATGGGACAAGGTTCTAGCGTTACGTAAAGGGTACAGTGGTTGAGATGCCAGTTTTGTAGAGCTTGACTGGCTGCCCGAATCACCAGAACTTCCGCGTGGGCAGTCGGATCTTGGTCACGCTCTTTGCGATTAGAGGCTTCGGCGATTAATTCACCAGCTTCGTCAACCATAACAGCTCCCACCGGTACATCTCCAGCTTCCCCGGAATCCTGGGCAAGTTGCAGAGCACGACTCATCCACTGTTGGTGAAGCTTATATGCAGCTTCATCATTGGGGACTGGTAAAATTTTCTTTACCAAAGCTGAAAATTCCCAACCACATAATTACTCCCCATATCCGCGTCCCCGCGTCGCCGCGTCTCCCCATATCCCCTTACTGGGCAGGCTGAACAAGCAGAGGGTCTAGTTGCTCTTTTCCATCGAGTTGGTATAGTTCGTCGCATCCACCAATGTGTTCGTTATTAATAAAAATTTCGGGCACTGTCCGATGTCCATCAGCGCGTTGTGCCATCCGAGTTCTCGCGTCTTCATCGCCATCGATCTTATACTCGGTGTAGTTAACCCCTTTCCACCAAAGTAATAACTTTGCCCCAATACAAAACGGGCAAGTTTGCCAAGTATAAATCTCTACCTTAGCTCTATTGCGCTCTGGATGCCTATCTAAGAGAAAATTGAGAAAGTCAAGCATAGTCTTAACTAGAAGTGTTTAGCAAATTATAAAGATCGTATCAAAACTTAACATTGACTCAAGCTGGAGAGGAGTTCCCGCTGTCTGATAGACTCATACACGGTGAAGTAGGCAGATCAAACTCGATCTAAATTAAACAGTTAGGAGGAAAGCTCTGTGGAAAGTACCCTGGGTTTAGAAATTATTGAGGTGGTTGAACAAGCCGCGATCGCTTCTGCCAAGTGGATGGGCAAAGGCGAAAAAAACAATGCCGACCAAGCGGCAGTGGAAGCAATGCGCAACCGGATGAACCAAATTTATATGCAGGGTAGCATTGTGATTGGGGAAGGAGAACGGGACGACGCTCCCATGCTCTACATTGGCGAGGAAGTCGGCATTTGTACCCAAGCAGATGCCGCAAGCTATTGCAATCCTGACGAACTCGCTCGAATCGACATTGCCGTTGACCCTTGTGAAGGCACAAGCCTGGTTGCCAAAGGACAAAATGGTTCCATGGCAGTGCTGGCAATTTCTCAAAAGGGCGGCTTGTTTAATGCCCCCGACATTTATATGAAAAAGTTGGCAGCTCCGCCTGCAGCGCTGGGCAAGGTAGACGTTAACAAATCCGTTCGCGAAAACTTGAAAATTCTCGCTGAGTGCCTGGAGCGCTCAGTTGAGGACTTGGTGATTGTCGTGATGGATCGCTCCCGCCACGAAAAACTGATTAAAGAAATTACTGACGCTGGAGCGAGAGTGCGACTGATTAGCGAGGGCGACATTTCGGCAGCGATTTCCTGTGCCTTCTCCGATACCAACGTCCATGCGCTGATGGGAATTGGTGCAGCGCCAGAAGGTGTGATCACAGCAGCAGCAATGCGCTGCTTGGGAGGTCATTTCCAAGGGCAGTTAGTCTATGACCCAGCAGAAGTAAAAACAGGCTTGATTGGCGAGAGCAAAGAGGAAAATCGCAAGCGGATGCAAGAGATGGGAATCGAGGAGCCTGACAAGCCTTATAGTGCCGAAGAACTAGCTCGTGGAGAAACCGTGCTGTTTGCTGCTTCCGGAATCACGCCAGGAGACCTCATGGATGGTGTTCGCTTCTTCCCAGGCGGAGCAAAAACTCAATCCTTGGTGATTTCTTCTCAGTCAAAAACATCTCGCTTAGTCGAGACAACTCATTTGTTCGATCAGCCCAAGCAACTGAACTTAAAGTAAGTTTAAGCCCTGTGGGGCAAGGCAGGGAAAGCTGGGGAAGAAGTGAGGCGTGAGCGCGCGAGAGCGTTGGGATGGGAAGTGAGGCGTGAGCGCGTGAGAGCGTTCCAGAGCTGGAAATAGTAAGAAATTTTTCGAGCAAATAAGCCCATTTACCTCCTCACCCCTCACCATCTCACCCCTCACTTGAATAACGTTCATCCCTCACTGCCCGTAGTTGCTAGGCTAGGAAAAAATGCGAGTCAACAGCAGGCTTGCTTGATAGAGGTGAGGCAGTGGTTCGCAGCTTGCTGAACTTCTGTTTGGGAAAAGTTGATTAGCCTAATTCATCTACTCATATAGATAAATTTTGTTTTCAAACCCTTGGTTTGAGCAACCCATTACGTCTAAATTGCAAAAGTTAGATAGTATTTTTCCTTTACCCAAAAATCATGGGTCTAAGGCCCCTTCCTTTAGGAAGCTCTGTGATCTAATTACTTCTAAGTAGGGACGGGCTGTCCCGAAGAAAGCTCGCTGAGCGGTAATCTCCTTCCTTCAGGTAGGAGAGTGTCAATAAAAGGCGTTACCACTAAGCGCGAAGACGAAACTCGGTGGGAGAACACATGAATATTGCAGTTGTGGGTCTTTCTCATAAGACAGCGCCAGTCGAAATACGAGAAAAGCTAAGTATTCAGGATGCAGAACTGGAAAGCGCGATCGCGCAGTTGCGAAGCTATCCTCACATTGAAGAAGTTGTCATCCTGAGTACCTGCAACCGACTCGAAATTTATATTGTCGCCAGCGAAACGGAACAGGGAGTTTTCGAAATTGCACGATTTCTCTCAGAAAAGAGTGCTTCTTCCATTCCTCAACTACGGCAACACTTGTTTATTTTGCTCCATCAGGATGCGTCGCGGCATATTATGCGGGTGGCAGCCGGACTCGACAGTCTCGTTATCGGAGAAGGGCAAATCCTCTCGCAGGTAAAGCATACTCACAAGCTGGCTCAAAAATACAAGGGGTTAGGACGTATCCTGGATCGCTTATTTAAACAAGCAATTACTGCTGGGAAGCGAGTCCGTAGTGAAACCAGCATTGGTAGCGGTGCCATGTCGATTAGTTCGGCGGCAGTAGAGTTGGCGCAGATGAAAGTTCAGAACTTCGCAGGCTACTGCGTAGCCGTGATTGGTGCCGGGAAAATGGCGCAGTTGCTAGTACAGCACCTACTCGCCAAAGGAGCCGAGAAAATCTCGATTGTGAATCGCTCCTCCAAGCGAGCAGAGGAATTAGCCAGTAAGTTTCCCGAAGCTGAAATTGAGCTATATCCTCTCTCAGAGATGATGAGCGCGATCACTGCCTCAGATTTGGCGTTCACGAGTACAGCAGCAAGCGAACCAATTTTAGACCGCTCGAAGCTCGAAATGAGCCTAGAACCCAATCGAGCCTTAATGCTGTTTGATATATCTGTGCCTCGCAATGTTCATGCCGACGTGAATGAGCTTGCTCACGTGGAAACCTATAATGTCGATGATTTGAAAGCAGTAGTTGCCCAAAATAGCGAAAGCCGTCGCCGCATCGCGCAAGAAGCAGAAACCCTGCTCGAAGAAGAGATGTTGGCGTTTGAAATTTGGTGGCGATCACTCGAAGCCGTCCCCACCATTAGCAGCCTGCGAGAAAAAGTCGAAGGCATCCGCGAGCAGGAGTTAGAAAAAGCCTTGTCGCGCCTGGGAAGCGAATTTGCCGATAAACATCAAGAAGTGATCGAAGCCTTAACCCGAGGGATTGTTAACAAAATTCTCCACGAACCCATGGTGGAGTTGCGATCGCAGCAAGATATGGAAACTCGACGACGTACTCTAGAATCATTGCGATCACTGTTCAACTTAGACAAGGGTAAGCAACTGAGTTGAAGGTATGTATGGGTTACAAGTTGTTCGGTGCAGCCGTTCCCGTAGGGTAAATTAAATGTTGTTCGGTGTAGCCGTTCCCGTAGGGTAAATTAAATGTTGTTCGGTGTAGCCGTTCCCGCAGGGTACGTTAAATGTTGAAGGTTATTAGCAACCTGTAACTTGTAACCTGTAACCTGCAACCTGCAACCTGCAACCTGCAAGTAACCTCATGTGGAACCGACTCTTGCGATTGATGATTGGGCTATTGGGGCTGTTGCTCGCGTTAGAGCTAGTCTCCCGCCTAACAGCAGAAATTCTCTGGTTCGCTGAGGTGGAGTATATCCCCACCTTTACTCGCCGCTTGACTACCCAGGTGGGGTTGTGGGTGGTTGTCTGTAGTAGCTCGGCTTTTTTTTTACTAGGGAATCTACGCCTAGCGGCGCGTTTTAAGTATCCCAATTCTTCCGAGAGTGAGAAGCAGGGGAAAAGAGGACGCGGGGACGCGGGGACGGGGGGACGCGGGGAAGGATTCACCGAACACAACAACTCTTCACCTCAGTCCCAAAGAGACTCTCCTCACTCCTCACTCCTTACTCCTCACTCCGATGGCGGCGTTCGGTTGCGCTTGCTACTACCAGTGGTGCTGGGAGGGAGCCTGCTTGTTAGTTTAATGCTGTTTCATTACGCTCAGGTAGCGCTTAACCAGTGGCCACCTGACTATAGTCTTCCCGATGTCATGCCACCGCTGCCGCCCCCATTTGAGTTGGCCTCTACAGAGCGATTCTGGAGTCAGTTCTCAGAGCAAAATTGGCAAGTGGGAGTGTTGGCAGGAATTGTCATTATTTTGCTGCTCAAGCCTCAGTTTTGGTTAAGCGCGATCGCAGTGGCAATAAGCTTAGTATTTGGGCTGGTGCTGTCGGAAAACTGGGCGAGAGTATTACAGTATTTTTCTCCGACAGCGTTTGAGCAGCTCGATCCGGTATTTGGGCGCGACATCAGCTTTTACACCTTTAGAGTGCCCCTCTGGGAATTACTCGATTTTTGGCTGGGTGGACTGTTTTTGTATGGCTTAGTTGCCGTTTGCCTAGTTTATTTACTTTCGGGAGATAGTCTTTCTCAAGGAAAATTTGCAGGATTTTCCCGTCCCCAACTGCGCCATCTCTACGCTTTGGGCAGTATAGTCATGCTGGCGCTAGCACTCCGTCATGGGCTGTCGCGGTATGAATTACTCTATTCTCGAAGGGGAGTTGTTCATGGAGCCAGCTATACCGATGTTAATGTTCAGTTGCCAGTAGAGACAGGCTTAAGCATCACCGCAGCAGCGATCGCGCTTGGGCTACTTTGGACAAGCCTAATTCGGTTTCGGCATCGCAAAATTAGAGTACGGACTCCCTTAATCGCCTTGGGAGTCTACCTAGCAGCCGTAATCCTTGGTATTTCCCTAAACGCAGTAGTGCAAACCCTGAGTGTTGACCCCGATGAACTGGAACTCGAACGACCTTACATCGAGCGCAGCATTGCCTTCACTAGAGCAGCCTTTGGCTTAGACGAGATTGAGTCAAGAATCTTTGACCCTAGAGGCGAACTCAGCGCGGCTGACATCCGAGAAAATGCGCTGACCATTCGCAATATCCGCCTCTGGGATGTTCGTCCCCTGCTGCAAAGCAATCGCCAACTGCAACGACTGCGACCCTACTACGAGTTTCCCAATGCCGATATTGACCGTTATACCCTGAAGGTAGAAACATCCCCTATCCTGCCGCCAGCAAATCAAGGACAACAGGCAGATGAGCAAACGCGCATCGAAAAGCAACAAACAATTATCGCTGCTCGCGAATTAGACTACGATTCTGTTCCCGGGCAGGCACAAACCTGGATCAACAAGCACTTTGCTTACACTCACGGCTATGGTTTTACCCTTTCTCCGGTGAATCAGATCAGCGAGTCAGGAGTGCCAGAGTATTTCGTTCGGGGAATTGGCACGGGTCAAGCGGTGGATGAAGTGGGCACGCTACGCACATCGAGTGAATATACCCGCAACAGTATTCCCATTGGAAAACCGCGAATTTACTACGGGGAACAGACCGATACTTACGTAATGGCTCCCACGCGAGTTGAGGAGTTTGATTTTCCCAGTCGGGAGGAAAATTTCTATAACACCTACGATGGCAACGGCGGCATTCCCATTAGTTCACCGTGGCGGCAGTGGTTGTTTACCGAATATTTCAAAGACTGGCGGATGCCGTTTACGCAGAACTTTACTCCCCAAACGCGGCTCTTGTTTCGCCGCAATATCGAGCGCCGAGTGCGAGCGATCGCGCCGTTTCTTCGTTATGACCGCGACCCCTATTTAGTCACGGCTAGGGTTGAAGAAGATGAAAGCAACCAAAATCACCTCCACTGGATTATTGACGCTTACACTACTAGCGATCGCTATCCTTACTCCGACCCCGGCAACAACGAATTTAATTATATCCGCAACTCCGTCAAAATTGTGATCGATGCTTACAATGGCGACGTTGATTTTTATGTTATTGACCCCAATGACCCCGTGATCGCCACCTGGAGCAAGATTTTCCCCAACCTTTTCCAACCATTCGATGATATGCCCGCGACCCTGCGTAGCCATATCCGCTATCCGATTGACCTGTTTAGTACCCAGTCAGAGCAATTGCTGACTTATCACATGAGCGATCCACGGGTGTTTTATAACCAGGAAGACCAGTGGCAGATTCCCACCGAGATTTACCAGAATGAATCACAGACAGTAGCTCCTTACTACCTGATTCTGAAACTGCCTACGGCGACTGAGGAAGAATTCATCCTGCTCCATTCCTATACCCCCATCAGCCGCAACAATCTCACTGCTTGGCTTGCAGGTCGCTCCGATCCTGCGCAATACGGGAAGCTGCTGCTCTATCAGTTTCCCAAGCAAGAGCTAGTTTATGGACCCAAACAAATTGAGGCACTGATTAACCAAGACCCAGTCATTTCTCAGCAAATTTCCCTGTGGAATCGTCAGGGTTCCAAAGTGATTCAGGGAAATCTTTTAGTGATTCCCATTGAACAATCGCTCCTCTATGTAGAACCCTTGTATCTGGAAGCAGAAAGAAACGGTTTGCCTACCTTGGCGCGGGTGATTGTCGTTTATGAAAACCGCATCGTTATGACCGAAACCTTGCAACAAGCGATTCAGGTGATTTTCCAGCCCAACCAACAACGAGGAGAAGCAGCTCCCCCAGCAATCATCCGAACGCTAGATGAACTCGCACCCGCCTTGCAAGGAGAGCAAGGAGGCAGCGAATAAGTTAACTGGAATCCCACATTGGGGCAGTTTTTGGAAGGTGGGAGAAGCAGGGGAGCAGGGGAGGCGGGGACACGGCGACGCAGGGACACAAAGAGCAGAGGAGCTCCAGGACCAGAGTAGCAGAGGGGAAAGAAGTGAGGGCGTGAGAGGGTGAGAGTGTTAGAAATACTGATAGAATCCTTGCATCAAATCAGCTAACTCCTCACTCCTTTAAGGGCGAGCCGGCGGCTCTCCCCTACCCCTTTGCCCTCTCCGCACCTCTGCACAAAAACCTTCTCACCCCTCACTCCGCTCTCCGCACCTCCTGTAAAGTTTCGGATACAGAGCGGGGATGCCAACCGAGTTCTTGACGAGCTTTAGTCGCATCCACTCGCACGCAACGATCATAAATATAGTGAACCCGTTCCCGAGAGAGGGGAGGTTGCCAGTTCAGTAGCCGTCCGATGGGATCAAGGAGGTTTCCCACTAATCTCACTAGGGGTTGGGGAGCTTCACTGGGAGAAGGAACGCCAGTTTCTTGAGAAAGCAAATGGAACATTTCATGGATAGTTAGCTCCCCAGCAGAGATAATGTAGCGTTCTCCTGGTTTGCCTTTTTCTGCTGCTAGGAGCATCGCTGCAACGAGATCATCGACGTGGACGATTCCTGTAACGCGCGATCCTCCCGCCCATAACTTGAGTCTGCCTTGGAGAAACTGCTTCATGATCGCCCCAAAATGGGGGTCATCCGCTCCTAAAATTCCAGCAGGGAGGAGACTTACTACAGGTAATCCCGCAGCGGCGAATTGATCAACAAGTTGTTGAGCTTGGTATTTGGTGCGATCGTAAGCCGAGGAGAAGTTAGCTTGGGTGCGCTGAAATGTTTCATCAACGACTTGCCCCCCGGTATCCCCAAAGACGCCAATTGTGCTGCAATAGATCAACTTAGACACTCCCAGCGCTTGCGCGACTTCCAGCACGGCGCGAGTCCCTTCCACATTTACCCGCTCCATTTTTGTCTCATCGGCTAGCCCTAACTCGACATAGGCAGCCGTATGAAACACGACATCCACGTCAGTCATTGCCGAGTGTAGTGCCTTTCTATCAGTGATGTCGCCGTAAACTAGTTTTACCTGGCAACCTGAGAGGGGCTCTAAATTACTCGAAGAGCGCACCAACCCTACAACGGTGTCCCCTCGCTGCTCTAGCTCTTGCACCAAGTGAGAGCCTGTAAATCCGCTCGCTCCAGTTACACACGCCTTCATTGCTCCTCCTCTAGAAATTGATCGCTTCTCAAAGCTGGTTGTTTAAGTTTTAGCTTACAGAATATGAAGCTTATAGTTTCATTTGTGCCCGGCTATACAAAAATAAATTTATTCCTCAAATAGATGTCCAGAGATCCCGATGACTTTCTTACCTAATCGATTTAGGGACGATCCCTGGCTCCCCTTGGGAGCCAAGTAAGTGTTTATAAAAAAAAGTTATTAAAATTATCAAAAATTATTTATTGTGTTAATTAAAAATTGTCGCTATATTGTCCCACGAACTTTACACAAACATTTGGAGGCCCTAATGACACTCTTACCTAATCGATCTAAGGTTTTAACCATCCTGCTTACTTCCTGCTTTGCTTCTGGGGTTGCTTATGCAGTAAAACCCATAGATGCTAAAGCTCAAGAATGGGGATACGGCGGAGCAGTCAATCCCACTCGTTGGGAAGAGTTAAGTTCCAAGTATTCTACTTGCGAGACTGGCAATGCTCAGTCGCCTATTAATATCCAACAAGTGGCTGAAACTAATTTGCCCAGGATAAATTTTGACTATCAGCCTACTCCTCTAGAAGTAGTTAACAATGGTCACACGATTAAAGTTAATTATGAACCGGGAAGTTCCATTCAACTAAATGGGCAGCAATACGAATTAAAGCAATTTCACTTTCACACCCCAAGCGAACACCGGATCGAGGGCACTGCTTCTGCTATGGAAATGCACTTCGTTCACAAGAACCAGGCAGGAGACATAGCGGTGGTTGCTGCCTTAATGAAGGAGGGCAACTCCAACCCTGCTCTTGAAAAAATCTGGGAAGACCTTCCAGCAGAAAGAGAGAAGAAAAAGAGCGATACCAGCATTGATGCTAGTCGCTTTCTTCCGCAAGATCGCGCTTACTATAACTACACTGGATCGCTAACGTCACCGCCATGTAGTGAAGGTGTTAATTGGTTGGTTTTAGAAACGCCTATTGAAGCTAGCCAGGAACAAATTGAAAAGTTTATGGAACTTTACAGCGTTAATGCACGCCCCGTTCAACCCCTCAATGGTAGACAAATCCAATTGAAAGAGTAGGCTGGTTCGATTGTCATTTACCCTTGTTCTGTCTTCGTTGGCTGTATCCTTGAAAACTTGTCAACTCCTTCGAGAGTGACATAATTAGAGGTGAACAAACGTCGGAAACTTAAGGACACGGGTGGCGAACTGAGTTCGCCACTGTGAGATATCTGTCCCCCTAAGAAGGCAGTAGTTCATAGAGCCTTTTCGTAGATGCGATCGCTTTCATGGCAATGCGATCGCCAATGTCACCGTAAACCAGTTTTACCAAGCAACCTGAGAGGCGCTCTAAATTACTGGAGAAGCGTACCAATCCCACAACGGTGTCCCCTCGCTGCTCTAACTCCTGCACCAAGTGAGACCTGTAAATCCGCTCGCTCCAGTCACACGCGCCTTAATCGCTCCTCGTGTTTTTTATAAAAACTAATAAAAAACCTTAATAATTATTTCTTCCTTTTATAAAACTTAGTTACTATAGTGCCCCAATAAGTTGAAATCAATTGTCAACTTTTCACAATCGACTTTGCTCGATTGGGGCGAGTCTCGATTAAAATTCAATTCGTTTTTGATTAAGTTGTCACTCTACTTTCTTTTTGCTCATGCAAATAACTAACCGTATTCACTTTAGAAACCTGCGCGGTGATTTCTTGGGTGGGATCGTAGCTGCGATTATCGCCCTACCCATGGCTCTCACTTTTGGGGTTGCCTCCGGTGCTGGCGCTGCTGCTGGGCTTTGGGGGGCTGTTTTGGTCGGCTTTTTTGCGGCGCTGTTCGGCGGCACTCCTACCCTAATTTCGGAACCAACCGGTCCAATGACTGTGATTATGACGGCGGTGATTGCTAATCTCACTGCCTCTTACCCAGAGAACGGCTTGGCAATGGCGTTTACTGTGGTCATGCTGGCTGGGATTTTTCAAATCCTGTTTGGGGTCTTGCGGTTGGGTAAATACATCACCTTAATGCCCTATACGGTGATTTCTGGTTTCATGTCTGGGATTGGCATTATCCTGATTATCCTACAAATTCCCCCATTTCTCGGACAGGAAAGACCTGATGGCGCATTCGAGACGATTTTGACCCTACCTGAGCTATTGGGTAATATTAATCCTGCTGCCACGATTTTGGCAGCGCTCACGGTTGCCATTATCGTGTTTATGCCTGTGGGATGGAAGCGGATTATCCCCGGGCAATTAGTGGCTTTAGTATTGGGAACAGTCATTTCGCTCATTTTCTTCTCTGGTGTTAATCTGCGACGGATTGGGGAAATCCCGATGGGTTTGCCGGAGTTGCAGATGCCCACCTTTAGTGCGGAACAGCTTCAGATGATGTTGGTCGAGGCTTTAATCCTGGCAACGCTTGGCTGTATTGATGCCATGCTTACTTCCTTGGTTGCTGATAGTCTCACGCGCAGCGAACATAATTCTAATAAAGAGTTAATTGGGCAAGGTATCGGAAATTTCGCTTCTGGGTTATGTGGCGGCATTGCGGGTGCAGGCGCAACGATGGGAACTGTCGTCAACATTCAGACAGGGGGAAGAACAGCGCTATCTGGCTTGACCCGCGCCTTAATTTTGTTCGTGATCGTTATTTGGGCTGCTCCTCTGCTTCAAAGTATTCCCCTAGCAGTATTGGCTGGCATCGCCCTCAAAGTTGGTATCGACATTATTGACTGGGAATTTCTCAAACGCGCTCACCAAGTTTCTGTCAAGGCAGCGCTCATTATGTACGGTGTCATCGCCTTGACTGTTTTTGTTGACCTGATGGTTGCTGTGGGCGTTGGGGTATTTGTCGCCAATATCTTGACAATCGAGCGTCTTTCTAATCTACGCGCTGAGAAGGTCAAGGCAGTGAGCAATGCTGATGATGAAATTATGATGGATGATCAAGAAAAGCAGTTGCTCGATCGCGCTAATGGTCGAGTGCTACTGTTTTACCTCAGTGGTCCCATGATCTTTGGAGTCTCTAATGCGATCGCCCGCCAACGTAAGGCAATGGAAGATCAAGACCACAATGCTTTAATTCTCGATCTTCGTGACGTTCCCCACTTAGGGGTAAGTTCTTCCTTAGCGGTTGAAAATGCGATTCGGGAAGCCGTTGATAAAGGTCGTCATGTCTTCATCGTCGGTGCAGCGGATCAGAGCAAGCAACGGCTCGAAAACTTGGGTATTTTGTCCCTCATTCCGCCACAGCATCTCTTAATGGATCGCCAAGAAGCACTGCGCCAAGCTGTGACTTTAGTCGAGGGTAAGGAGCAACCGGCAAAATCCATTTGAATCAAATAGGGCTGGTTTTTGCTGGCATTGGTTCGATTAGTAGAGTTTTTCAAGAACCAGTCCAAGTTTGCAACGGAGATGAATTACGACATTTCCTTGGAAGGTTAAAGGTTTTGGGTAAAGGGTAAGGGGTAAAGGATAAAGGAACTCTCCCATTCCCCCTTCCCCAATTTCGCGCCAAGCTGTACCTCACAGAGTCGAAAACTGCTGCAATTGAGTGAAATTCCAAAAGCGATTTTTGTATCCGGTGGCTCCACTGAGCAAAATCTCTATTTTTTTTGAGACAGTTTATGACCCTATAATAATTATGGTGCAGTGGAAAGAATTAGCGAAAAAAATCCTCAACAAAGGGACAGATGATAATTTTCTCAGATTAATTGATTTAGTTGAAAATATTGTCTCTAAAGTTTTATCCATTGCCCTGCTTGTAATTATGGTAGTCAGTCTGGTCGATTTGGTTATTTTCTTGGCGATGGATATATTTACCGAACCAGTTGGCTTTTTCAATCAAACTATAATCGAGTTGTTTGGTTTATTTCTGAATATTTTAATTACTCTTGAGCTAATGGAAAACATTACTGGTTATTTGAAACAACATATCGTCCAAGTTGAATTGGTTATTATTACTTCTCTAATTGCGGTTGCTCGTAAAATTATTATTTTTGATTTTGACAATTACTCTAGTCTAGAGTTAATAGCTCTAGCCGTTGCAATTCTTGCTTTGTCTGGAAGTTATTGGCTGATTCGACGCACAACTAGAAATCGAAAGCGCTAATAATTAAAGTTTTTTTGAACAAGAGGTTAGGGGGTGTCAACTTCAGATAAGAGGGACAAAAATTAAAGGCAATTTTTAGGTGACAACATATAAAATAATTAAAGATGATTTCGCGTCCAATTAACTCACAGAAATTCCCAAATCCTTGTATAGTCTACTTTCTATACTTGTTTTGCTACTTCTTCAATAGTGTTAGTTGTTGTGATTTTCTGAGTACTCTGCAATTAGGTGTGTAATTTTAATCACACAGTACATAGAAGTCATGCTGGCGATACCGCTAGTTAACTGGTCAAAACTGAACGAGGTAAAATGTAATGATTAACACTATCAAAACCAGATTTGCATCCAGGCAAGGGAAAGCAATTAAGGCTGGCTCTGCACTGGTAATCGCTTTGGCTGGTATTGGAGGATGCTCTTCGTTTACTGTTGACCCCACTAGTTGACCCCACTAATCGCAAACAATAGGAAGAAGCATCCACTGGTCAGAAATAACAGAAAAAACTATCCACTAGTCAGAAACAACAAGAAAAACTATTTATAGTGCAACAGGACAGCGAGGTGGTTATATAGACAAAACCGGAGAGATGGTCATCAATCCCCAGTTTGACTACGCTGGGGAATTTTCCGAAGGGCTAGCTATGGTAAAAGTTGGTGACAAATGGGGCTATATAGACAAAACTGGAGAGATGGTAATTAATCCCCAGTTTGATTGTCCCCCTCATTTTAATGCAGATGCTGTGGAGTTTTCGGAAGGGCTAGCTCCTATTAAGATTAGTGACAAATGGGGCTACACTGACAAAACTGGAGAGATGGTAATTAAATCCTCAGTTTGACTATGCACAGAAATTCTCTCAAGGACTAGCTCTGGTAAAAATTGGTGAGAATTGGGGCTACATCGACAAGACTGGCGAGATGGTAGTCAATCCTCAGTTTGACTCTGATGAAAAATTTTGTCAGGGGTTGGCAGAAGTAACTATTGGTAGCAAGACAGGGTATATTAACAAGGCTGGCAAGTATGTTTGGAATCCTACAGATTAGCTAGATTACCTATCACTTTCGAGCGGGCGGAAAACTGGATTAGCGAGGAAAAATTCGCCCTTCTCACAGAGCCTTTTCGTAAACTCGATAAGTCTTATGGATTTTGCCGCCTGCTGCTTCGATTAACCGTCGAGATGGCAAGTTATCTTCAAAGACATGACCAAGTTCTGCTCGCTTGTAGGGTTTACCCTTTTGCATTCCACCCTGCATTCCCAAATAAATCAGAGCAAGAGGCACCATCTTCCGACGATACTCCGGTAGTGAGCAAATCACGATTACTCGTCCTTTGTCAATCTGACGGCGATACCAAAGAAACTTAAGCGTGCCCAGCCAGTTCAGTTTGCCTCCCACGTGCTTTAAGGGAATGTTGTAGTCTGGCAATCCCATGAAAAAGCCCACCATCTCGCCGTTACATTCCGCAATTGGGAAGACATCGGGGTCAATTAAGCTCTGTAAGCTTCTGGCTTCTTCCATAAACTCTGCCTCACTGCGAGGAGTAGAACTCCAGTTATTGGCAAAAGTGCGGTTGAAAAGATGATAGATATTCTGGGCATCTTGCTCGAATGCTTCGCCTTTGGTTTTGATAGGACGGAAGGTAATCCCGGATTTACAAGCAATTTGGTATGCTTTCTCGAATTTTGCGGGTAGAAGTTTGTCGAGCGGAAAATCGTAGGCGTAGGCATCATTGGCTTTATGCCAGCCATCCTGCTCCATAATTTCTGGATAGTAGGGCGGATTATAAGGCATCATCACCATCGGTGAAGAATCAAAGCCATCAACTAAGAACAAGCAACGGTTGTGAGTCGATAGATCAATCGGACCCCGCGCTAGAGTCATGCCTTGCTCTCGCAGCCACTGGCAGGCCTTTTCTAATAATGCCTGAGCGACTTCAAAATCTTTGACACACTCAAAATAACCGAATATGCCCACATTTTGACCTTCCCGTTCAATCAAGCGCTGATTAACAGCAGCAACAATGCGCCCCACTGCCGGAGCGTTAGTTTCGTATGAATCTAGGGCAATAAACTGCTGTAGTTTCCCATATTTAAAGAAAGGATTACTGGGTGCAAACTCCTTGGCGAGGTCGCTACGCAGGGGCGGCACCCAGTTAGGATCATCGGCATAAACCCGTGCTGGTACGTCTAAAAACATTTCTCTGTCGGCTGGGGTAGTTACAGCCCGAATCTGGAAATTAGTTGATCGCTTGAGCAAGTCAATGACCTCCAAGGAATGGTTATAGATTACAGGTTGCAGGTTATGACTAACCTTCAACTTACCCCACGGAGAACGCCACGCGAACGAGAACGCCTGCGGCGAATGCCGAATAACCTTCAACCCTCTTATGCGCTAATCGTCGGTTCATACAACAAGTCACGGATTGCCACCATGGCGTCAACCAGTCGATCCATTTCCTCGGTAGTGTGGAGGGCATTCACTGTAATCCGAAGGCGAGGTTTGGCAACAAACCAGATGGGTGAGATCCAAATTCCGTAGTTATCCATCATCTGCCGCCCGAATTCTTTCGGATCAACCTCCGAGGGGAGAATGACAGGCACTACGTTGGTTTCGCCAATTGCTTCAAACCCCTGTTCTGCTAGACGCGATCGCAAATAGTGGGTATTTTCCTGGAGGGTACGCACCCGTTCTGGAGACTGGCGCACTTGACGAATGCTCTCTAGGGCAGCAGCGGTAGTGGGTGCTGGCAAAGAAACTGTGCCGATGGATGTGGGAGATATATCCAGCAGGGGTTTTAGCTCTGCTACGTGAGAGCTAATGGCGGCTCCTGCCGAGGCAGCAAACTTGGAGAAGGTGGTCATAATTAGGGGCACAACGCCGCGCTCAATCGCGTGTTGCGGTGTAATGCCAAAGTATTCGTAGATCCCTCTGCCAGTGGAACCAATCGCACCGCTTGCATGTGCCTCATCCATGAGCAGAACGCTGCCGTCATAATTTTGCATGACCTCCAGCATACCGGGTAAAGGAGCAATGTCGCCATCCATCGAAAATACTGCATCGGAAACTACCATAATGCGATCATCTGGGCGAGCATACCGCCCGAGCTTGCGAGACAAATCTTTGACATCACAGTGGCGGTAGGCTTTGACTCGAACGCGGGGACTGTGACCAAACACTTTCCCGGAACGAGTACCGGCATTGGCGATTGCGGAAACAATGCAGCCATGATTGAGAATATCAGTGAGAATCAGCGTCTCGCGGGTATGCTCAAAATTGGGAACTGGCATGGCTAAGTGACAAAAAGCATCCATCAAGCCTTGCATTGCCATCCAGGCGTTTAGGAATAATTGAGTGTGAGGTAGATGCTTAAACTCCGAAATTTCGTTTTCTAGCTGACGGTGCAAATCAATGCGACCACTTAAAACAGATGTGGCGCTGTTTGACGTTCCGTATTGGTGAATGGCATCAATTGCCACTTGCTTGACTGCCTCCTCTTGAGCGAAACCAAGGATGTCATTGGTACAGAAGGTGAGAACAGTCTGACGCTTGCCTGTAGCTGCTGATTCAATTTCGACGCTATTCCCTTGCTTTTTATGGCAAATATACTCATCGGGATCAAGCCCGCTTTGGTACCAGCGCTGAACATACTCTTTGACGGTTTGCACAAGTTCACTCCTCTCTCCTTGTCCTCAATAGCCTATCGCCTCTGGCTATAGAAGTCTGTTTTTCTAGATAGGCTAACCTATCCATGGGTCAAAAAAAATACTATAGTAGGAGCTAATTTGATTCATGGGAGATCGAGTTGTTAGTTAGATAAACCACACCAGCTACGGAGAGCGCTGAGGTGCATAGAGTCGTTTTTTCAGTAGACGCGGTGGGGCAGTCAGGGAGTGAAGAGATTAAGAGAATTTTCTATTATTGTTTCCATCACCTTATCTGCTCACTTGTTGTCCCATTTGTCCATCCTCTCTAGCGTAGTAGCCAGTTCCGTTCCCGACACCTTGATTAGAAATTGGTGCAGAGATAGATAGGATTTTGATCTGATCAAACTGACAAGCGATAATCGAGACTGGCTGAGTTGAGAGGGTGGAGGTTGAGTGATCGCGCATTTCTGGGGCAGAAGCTATTGCTCATTTTGGCATCTGGTTCCCTGACGACAATGGCAGGGGGAATTGTTTCCCCCGTTTTGCCAGAGGTGGTAGAGCAACTCAGGATCGATCCGGTACTTGCAGGGAATTTAGTGAGCATGCACTGCCTCACCATTGCCCTCTTTAGTCCGCCTTTAGGGATTTGGGCAGATAAAATTGGTCCCGTGCGAGTGTTAGTACCTTCCCTAATTCTTTACGCTCTATTTGGCTCCGCTGGGGCACTGATGCCCGGTTTTTGGTCTTTGTTAGCGACGCGGGCGTTGCTGGGAGCTGCCAGCGGCGGAATTGCGGCAGCAAGCCTCGGTTTACTGGGACGGATGTACGAAGGTGAGGCGCGATCGCAGGCGATCGCCTACGCAAGTTCTACCTTAACCATCACTGGCATGATCTTTCCACTATTAGGGGGATGGGTGGGTTCCATCCAGTGGCAATTTGCCTTTTATTTATACGGGCTAGCACTCCCGCTGGGCTTGCTAGTTTTCCTTGCCTTCGCTGCGGGGCAGCCGCAACAGACGGATGGGCTACCCACTGGCATAAGCAATCAGCTTGGGCAAGCGTTACGCCACCCTGCTATCTGGCGGCTACTGCTCACGATTAGTCTGGCATCTGTGGTGATGTATGCCGTGGTGATCTATGCTCCCCTTTACCTCCGAGAAACCCTAGGCATCGGTGCGCCTCTCAATGGCGTAATTTTAGCATCGCGGGCTGTGGGAGCAGCCGTTGTATCGGCTTTAGGAGCGAAACGCCTTGCTCAGAGTATCACTCTCGAAGGCGCGATCGCAATGGGATTCGGACTCATGGCGGCGATGCTAGTAACAATCCCACTCCTACGTCAATTCCACTGGATTCTACTAGCAGCCTTACTCTTTGGTGTCGGCTTTGGCGTAGTATTGCCTAATCTGTATAGCGCCTTGGCGAATCTCGCTCCCACGGAACTGCGCTCTAGTGTCTTAGCTGCTGGCACAGGTATGGGTTTCTTGGGACAATTCTTATCTCCAATTCTACTAGGACAGATACTCGGGATCGGCGAATTAGCGTGGTTTTTTTATGCTGCTGCTGGCGTGGCGATCATCTCAGGATTTTTACTGTTTGTGCCTGTTCAGATGGAAGGCAAAGGCAAGTAGTAAAACGTGCAACGCGTAAATTCTTAATCATGATTGGGAAAAGTACCGAAGTGAGTAAACTTGTTCAGTATCTCACAAAAATCTATGAAGGATTTAAGCAATGGCTTTGAAAGTTAAAGTTTTAGAGCAAAGTTTTGGGCAAGTTCAGCCTCATGGAACCAAGTTTGCAGCTAGCTTTTATGAAAAATTATTTGATGATTTTCCCCAGGCTCGTTCCTTGTTTGCTAATACAGACATGGAAATGCAAGAAAAAAAGTTGTTTCGGTCTTTATCGCTAGTTATTTTGAATGTTCGCTATCCGGGATTTTGGAAACTTTGTTGAAAGATTTGGGGGAGAGACAGGTAAGATATGGCACGCTGCAATAACACTATCCTATTGTGGGCGCAGCACTATTCAAAAAGTTCGAATCGTATTTGGGAGAAAACTGGACACCAAAACTCGAACAAGTTTGGACAGATGCCTATGAGAAAATTGCCAATATCATGCTGGAAGGGCAGAGCACTGCGAATCCATTTTCGGTCGGATAATCAGCTTCAGCAGAGTAATCAATCGATGGCTACTGAAGAGACTTTATCGCAAACTGATACAGCTACCACTTCGCAAAATACACCTCAGCCCAGTAATCAATTCATCGCAAAATAAGAGGTTTCTACTCCTACCTCTAGTTTTAGGGTAAAACCATTTTTGATTATCTTCGGGTGGTGGATTATTAGTTGTTGGGGTTTTGGTAATTCGTAATCAAAATAGTAGCAAGATAGAAAGCAGAACCAGTCACTTTAATCAAGAGCGGATTCCTTACTATTAATGCCAGCATAGCGCTTGGCGTAGTGTCTAAGCTGCTGTTAATGCTACCTTAATAGCTGTTTATCTTTGTTATTTTCATGGAATCGGCAGAGTCATCCAACACAAATTGCCCGGTAACTCCGCACAAACACTCATCGGTTGCTTTCCTGCATCCGCCCCAATCATGATAATCATCAAGAATTATGCTGCCGCCAACGACAAGGTTGGGGAAAACACATTTCAAGCATGTCATTACTGGCTCATACCAATCAACATCGATATGTGCAAATGCGATTGGTTGATCTAGTTTCATCGTATCCTTAACTAAGCCTTTAATTAGTAGCACAGATTGTTGTTCACAGTTAATCCCGAAACTTTTCAAGTTGGATTGAACAATTTCATACAAGTTTTCTTCGTAGCCATAGTATTTGTCACCACCAATTCCTTCTGATTTACCTTCCACAATTGTTTGATAGCGATCATGTTTGTATTGCGTATCATCCTGCGTTGGCGAAGGTATCATCCCGAACACATCATAAATGAATAGCGGACGTTCAGATCTTTTCAACGAAGCTATCAAAATGGCAGATTCGCCAAGCGCACAACCGGATTCCAGAAATATTCTCGATAAATTGCTTTCCTCAATTGCTCGACATGTGTTTACAAGGCTAGTAAGTTTTCTATCAGACAAATAGGTAAGCCTTTCTGATCGGATGCGGGATATCAATTCACCTTCTTTGGGACTCAGTTTCGATGGAACCGCTTCCTGTAAGCCTGCAATCTTCTTTAAATACCTTTTGATACGGTAAAGCATATTTTTTCCGGTAGTCCTGAATAGTGAGGATAAGCAGATAGACTGAAGCTATTCGAGAGCATTCAGTTAGACCTCATGAACTGTCCTAAGTGTCATTCCACTCACCTG
>PXPT01000179.1 GCA_003021505.1 Cyanobacteria bacterium QS_4_48_99
GACGGCTGGGTTGACGGCTTTCTACATGTTCCGAATTTATTTCCTCACCTTTGAGGGAAATTTTCGGGGTAACGATCGCTCCCTTCGCACTTCACTCGCACAACAGCCAGTCACGCCACAACCAGCTTTTGGTCCTGGGGCAATGGATCCCCAACAACTGGAGCACGAGGATCACCAAGCCGAAGAGAAACACAGTGAAACCCCCCATGAATCTCCCCTGACGATGACGCTACCGCTACTCATCCTAGCAGTGCCCGCTTTTGGGATTGGTTGGATTGGCAAGCCTTGGGAGAACTTCTTCGAGGAGTTTATCTATCCTCCAGGAGAAACGGCGGAGGAGGTGATGGCAGAAGCCACCGCGTTTGATTGGACAGAGTTCTCAATCATGGCTGGTAATTCGGTGGGTATTGCCTTGATTGGCATTACTCTGGCCTCGTTGATGTATCTACAGCGTAAGATTAAGCCAGCAGCGATCGCCCAAAGAATTCGACCCCTGTATCGGCTTTCTTTTCACAAGTGGTACTTCGACCAAATCTACGACACTCTCTTCGTACAGGGTTCTCGTCGATTAGCACGGCAAATCATGGAAGTAGACTTCCGCGTAGTCGATGGTGCTGTCAACCTGGCGGGCTTAGTTGGTCTTTTGAGTGGCGAGGGTTTGAAATACCTGGAGAATGGTCGTGTCCAATTCTACGCCTTGGTTTTGTTTGGCGCTGTCTTGAGCTTTGTCGTTGTTTCTAGCATGGCTTAGTCGTTTGTTGTTTACCAATGACTAATGACCAATGACCAATGACCAATGACCAATGACCAATGACCAATGACTAATGACAATGACACAATTTCCCTGGCTGACGACGATTATCCTTTTTCCGGTTGCCGCAGCACTGCTAATTCCCTTTATAAAAGATGAGGATGGCAAAATAGTGCGGTGGTACGCCCTGACTGTCGGGCTACTCGATTTCTTCCTAATTGTTACCGCTTTCTATAAAGCGTATGACATCACCAACCCAGAACTCCAGTTAGTGGAAAGTTATGCCTGGGTTCCCCAGCTCGACTTAAATTGGTCAGTGGGCGCGGATGGTATATCCATGCCGCTGATTTTGCTCACTGGCTTTATTACCACCCTGGCAATTCTGGCAGGTTGGCCCGTGAGCCTGAAGCCGAAACTGTTTTACTTTTTGATGCTGGCGATGTACGGCGGTCAGATTGCCGTATTTGCTGTCCAGGATATGTTGCTGTTCTTCCTGGCGTTTGAGCTAGAGCTGATTCCGGTTTACCTGCTGCTGTCGATTTGGGGAGGCAAGAACCGTCGCTATGCGGCAACCAAGTTCATCCTCTACACCGCAGGAGGCTCCTTGTTTATCCTGTTGGCGGCGCTGATGATGGCATTCTACGGGGATACTGTAACATTTGATATGCGATCGCTTGCCGCCAAAGATTATGCCTTCGGTTTCCAACTGTGGGTGTATGCTGCCTTTTTGATTGCCTATGGCGTGAAGCTCCCCATCTTCCCCTTGCACACCTGGCTCCCCGATGCCCACGGCGAGGCAACTGCTCCTGTCCACATGCTGCTAGCAGGAGTTCTCCTCAAAATGGGCGGCTATGCTCTAATTCGGATGAATGTGGGGATGCTGCCGGATGCTCATGCCTCTTTTGCACCGGCACTGGTGATTCTGGGAATTGTAAATATCATTTACGCTGCCCTTACCTCCTTTGCCCAGCGCAATTTGAAGCGCAAGATTGCCTACTCCTCCATTTCCCACATGGGATTTGTGTTAATTGGCATTGCCTCCTTTACCGACTTGGGCTTAAACGGGGCAGTGCTACAAATGGTTTCTCACGGATTAATTGGGGCAAGCCTCTTTTTCCTAGTGGGAGCCACATATGACCGAACGCACACCCTAATGTTAGATGAGATGAGCGGTGTGGGGCAGAGGATGAAAAAAATGTTCGCGATGTGGACAACCTGTGCCCTAGCGTCGTTGGCGTTGCCAGGAATGAGCGGTTTTGTAGCAGAATTGATGGTATTCGTAGGCTTCTCTAGCAGTGATGCCTATAATCCTGCCTTCAAAATACTAGTGGTCTTCCTGGCAGCAGTGGGTGTGATCCTCACACCGATTTACTTGCTGTCAATGCTGCGCGAAATTTTCTATGGTCAAGAAGACAAGGAACTGGTGTCTCGGGAAGCACTAGTGGATGCAGAACCGCGAGAAGTGTTTATTATCGCCTCTATCCTGATTCCAGTGATTGGAATGGGCTTGTATCCCAAAATGGTTACACAGATTTATGATGCCACCACGGTAGAATTTACAGCGCGAATGAGAGATTCCGTGCCAACTTTGGTTCGACAAGCAGACTTGGCACAAACGAAGGCGCCCACGGTTTCGACTCCACCAGCTTACCGAGAATAAAATTAATTCTCCCTCGCTTTTGGGGCAGCGTGTTCACGCGCTGTCCTTTTTTTTCTGACTATACCTACCTAGAAAAATAGAGACGCCCTCCCAGGACGCCTCTTTCACTAAATTAAAGGATGTCTAATTTAGCTTGTTATTCCCGGTTTAGGGCAATGAGTAGCCGCAGGATAAAGATGAACAAATTGATGTAGGTGAGGTACATCGAGAGAGCAGCAGGCAAATACTGGTCATCACGATAGGTGCGCGGCAGAATAAAGAAATCTACCACAGCAACCCCAGCAAAGAGAAGGACTCCAAAACCGGATATCCCTACCTCTAGCCAGGTGGGAGTAAAAACACCAAAAAAGCTCAATAGGAGTTGCGCGACTAAGACAACAACCAGGGCAATGACACCAAGCTGTACTGTTTTCGTCAGTGCCATCCCATCCTCTTCGGAGAGGTTGGAACCGATTTGTCGGGCGGCAACAAAAGTAACGCCACAACCTAGGGCAGCGATGCCGATGCCAGGGATTCCTACTCCTTGTTGTTGCAGAGCTACATAGATAATGCCGCTAAGAGTATAGCCTGACAGCAGACTATAGAGACCTAGTAGCGGCAGTGCTGTGCTGTTATTTCCCTTCTCAGCAATGCCACGGGCAACGAAGAACAGCACCAATTCGGCAATAATTGCTACGAAAAAGGTGGGCATGAACAGCTGTGGGTAGGCATCGATGACGCCTAATCCCCCGTAGGTACCCAAGGCAGTTAAGACAAGTCCGCCTCCGAGATAGGGAAGGGCGTTGCCAATAACATTGGGTCCGACTAGCGCTTGACCTTTAGTCTCGCGCATCGCTTCGCGGAAGTTAAACGTGTTGCTCATGAGTTTTCTTTGAACGTTCACTCTAGAGAGTTTTGATACATATTTTAGCCTCCACAGACACACCTAGCCTGTGAGGGAGTGTTATCGAACTAGGGAGGCGATCACACTTCAGTACCTAAGACAGCGAGCCGTTAACCCTATTCGCAACCGCATTTTGAGTTGGAAAAATACGCCCTTCGGGCGTATCGCGCCTTAGTTTCCATTCCTCCCAAGTATTGCAAACATCTGGGGATTCATTTTAATTAGCTCGTCGCGGCTCATGCGAACTCAGGTGAGACGAAGCTGTGCCCTAGTTATTGATCTCCCCAACACTCATGATGCTGAGAGAGTTTCGGGAGTTTTTTTAGTGGGAATTAAAGATAGCGATCGCAAAGAGCGCACCTCACGATCGTGATCCCACTAAAGAGAGATGTGTGCATCAACTCGGCATTGGCATAATTCTGAGCAATGGGCATCCGAGTAGATATGGAGGCAACCATGATTAAAGCAGAGCAACAGCAGCAATGGCAGGAACTAGCACAGCAACTGCGCGTGGACAGTATTCGCGCTACCACCTCTGCTGGCTCTGGTCATCCCACTTCCTCAATGTCGGCTGCCGACTTAATGGCAGTTTTAATGTCGAACTATCTCCGCTACGATTTCGACAATCCTGACAATCCCAATAATGATCGCCTGATTTTCTCCAAGGGTCACGCTTCCCCCCTACTCTACGCCATGTACAAAGCAGCAGGGGTGGTCTCGGATGAGGACTTGCTATCGCTACGCCAGTTTAATAATCCCCTAGAAGGTCATCCCGTACCACGCCTTCCCGCTGTCGATGTGGCGACTGGCTCCCTGGGGCAAGGACTGCCTTTTGGTATCGGCACGGCGCTAGCAGGCAAGTATTTAGACCGCCTTCCCTATCGCACCTGGGTACTACTGGGCGATAGTGAAACTGTGGAAGGTTCGATTTGGGAAGCCTTTAACCATGCTTGGTACCATCACCTCAACAACCTGATCGCGATGATTGACGTGAATCGCCTCGGTCAAAGCTGCCCGACGCAACTGGGCTGGAACACCCAAGCGTATGCAGAACGTGCCAGAGCGTTTGGTTGGCACACAATTGAGATTGATGGTCATAACTTCGCCGAAATTGATCGCGCGCTTGCAGAAGCTTTAACAATCCACGACCAACCCATTGCGATTATTGCCCGCACTGTCAAAGCAGAGGGAGCCTCTTTTCTAGAAAACGAGGAAGGTCAGCACGGCAGGGGTCTCAGCTCGGATGAGGCAGAAAAAGCGATCGCAGAACTCGGCGGCGAGCGCCACAATACTATTCAGGTTCAAAAACCAGAAGAAGGTCAACCCGCTACCATTAGCGAGGCACAACCGCTACAACTCCCCACCTATTCCGTCGGCGATTCCGAGGCAACTCGTACTGCTTACGGCGAGGCTCTGAAGGCTTTGGGAGCTGCTCGACCAGAGGTAGTCGCTCTCTGCGGCGAAGTCAGAAACTCCACCCGCGCGAAATTTTTCGCCCAAGCCTATCCTGAACGCTACTTCGAGATGTTCATCGCCGAGCAGCAAATGATTGCAGCAGCGGTGGGCTTGCAAGTCCGGCAATACAAACCCTTTGTTTCCACTTTCGCTGCCTTCCTAACTCGCGCGTATGACTTCATCCGCATGGCAGCGGTTTCTCGCGCCAATCTGAAGCTCATGGGGTCTCATGCAGGCGTTTCCATTGGTCAGGATGGTCCTTCGCAAATGGGCTTGGAAGACATTGCTGCTTTCCGTTCCGTTTGGAGTAGCACCGTCCTCTATCCTTGTGATGCTAACCAGACAGCGAAACTCGTCGAGCAGATGTGCGATCGCCAGGGGATTGCCTACTTGCGCTGCACCCGCATGAAAACCCCGGTAATCTACGAACCGAGTGAGGAATTTCCCATTGGCGGCAGCAAGATCGTCCGCAGCTCCGGGCAAGACCAAATCACCCTCGTTGGTGCAGGAGTGACACTGCACGAGGCTCTCAAGGCTTATGAGCGCCTCAAAGAAGAAGGAATTACCGCACGAGTGATCGACCTCTACTCTGTCAAGCCCATTGATACCGAAACTTTGTATGAAGCTGCCCAAGATACTAATGGCAACATACTTGTCGCCGAGGATCACTGGGCTGAAGGTGGCTTAGGTGATGCTGTTCTCGATGCCTTTACCGGAAGCGAAACCGCACCCAGCTACCAAGGCGCAAAACTCAATCTCGTTAAACTGGCAGTGCGGGATATGCCTGGTTCCGGTAAACCAGAAGAACTCCTCCACGCTGCCCAAATTGATGCCGATGCGATCATGGAGGCAGCCAGATCTCTGGTTAAGCAGCCTGTCGGGGCATAAGTCCCTTCGCTCCTGACGCGGCAGACGCAGAGAAGGGATGACGCGGAGAGCGGAAGGACTGACGCGGAGAGGGGATGACGCGGAGACAAGGACACGGGGTTCGAGGTCCCCTCCAACCCTTGATATCTCGGTGCGGAGATCTGTGTGTCCCGCAGCTCCCCGCGTCCGCGCGTCCCCGTGTCCCCGCTTCTTCTTCCTCTTCTGCCCCTCTGTTCCCCTGCTCCTGGATCTTTTTGCTCCCCACGTCTCCGCGTCCTTCCTCATTCTGCCGTCGGCCTTCTTCGTTCAGCGAGAAAATCTCCTAACCAAGCTAGTCCCGCTGCGGTAGCTTCGGCAACAAGACTGAGTAAACGAAAGACTGCAACAACGCTCAGAATAATGCCAGCAGAAAAGTGTTGGTCAAGTAAGGCGATCGCAGTTGTCTCAAATACTCCTAACCCGCCTGGTGTAGGAATCACTAGCCCCAAACACCAAGCAAAGCTAAATGCACCCAGCAGTAGCGGAAGCGAGGCAAGGTTCACTGGTGCGAGGGCAAGCGCGACAAAAATAAATCCAGCGCCTCGCAGCAGGATAAATCCGATTTCTCCCAACAAAGGGAACCAGGGATAACTTTCTAGTCGCAGTGTCGCTACGTCCTCGTTTTTTGCCTTGAGGCGGCTTAATTGCTGCATCACTGGGTTCAAAATCCTCGGGTGCATTCCCAGCAACACTATGCCTAATCCCAATACCTGCAACTTCCGATTCCCGAAGCTGGCTAAGGAGGCTAACCAACCCAATTGGCTAACAGCTAAGGCAATTGCTAAAGCTCCTGCTACCATGAGTAAAGGTTCTAATACAACGCTGATAGTCGCTGCACTCAGGGAAATCCCAGCCGCTTTCACTGCCCAAACTCGCCCATAGAAGTGCCAGACGTTGCCTGGTAAATACTTGGCGATGTTGGTTTTCAGGTAAACCCGGAGAACCCAGCCGCGCTTTACGGACTGCTTGAGCAAGCGCAGAATCGCACCCCAAACCCATCCTGCCCAAAGGTGAGCGAGGAATGTTAGCAAAAGCGCGATCGCGCCATACAACCATACCGTCTCTGTAATCTCAATAGCAGCAACTTCTTGCCAATGATCTTTGAAAGCATTCCCCAAAAAAAACAGCGTTACGCCGAGAATTACCCAGCGTAGGTAAGGCTTGAGCTGATGCCAGATCTTTTTCATAAACTCGGCAAAAGTTTCTGTGCGGAGTTGGGATTGATGAGTAATGAGCAATTACAGCGGTTTGCATCTCTATGAGGTAGAGCATTTCGCTCAGTACGGTTAAGGGTTAAAGGGGAAGGAAGATTCTCTTTAACCTTTCCCCGATTTCAGCTCAAGTGTAGTTCGAGAACTCGCAAACTGCTATAGTTGGGCACTCCTCCCTCTGCACTCCGTGCTGCTCACTCCATTATGCTGCAATGCCCTTTCGAGGGGAAACCGATTTATCTACTCGCAGATGCGAAAATGTACAAGTAAGGGAGGCGAGAAGCGACATATGAGTCAACAAAAATCCTGGGACTTGGGTAGGTTTGTCAGAACCCTTACTTATTTTGACGCGATTCCTTTAATTAGTAATATTAGTTGGCTTAGAGAAATGATTTTAGGAGATAATCCCGAGCAAGTAAACCAAGCTGTCAGTCCTCGCACTGGCGTTGTGCTAGTTGCTGGGGCAACTGGGGGAGTGGGCAAGCGAGTCGTGCAGCAGTTGAGAGAGGGCAATTATCCGGTGCGGGCACTGGTTAGAAGTATTGAGCGAGCAAAGCCTATCCTCGGCGATGAGGTGGAATTCTATGAGGGTGATCTTACCATCCCAGACAGCTTAAAGCCGGAGTTGATGGCAGATGTGGTTGCGGTGATTTGTTGCACAGGCACTCGCGTGCAGCCAGTGGAGGGTGATACGCCGGATAGACAAAAATATTATCAGGGCGTGAAGTTCTATCAACCCGAAATCGCCGAATCAACGCCAGAGGCAGTGGAATACAAGGGGATTACTAATTTAGTCCAGCTTGCCGCCCAGCACCTCGAAGACTCGTCCCTAATGACTCTATTTGACTTTACTTCCCCTTCGGAAGAAATCAAGTCGATTTGGGGGGCAATTGATGATGTTGTCATGGGTGGCGTGAGTGAGAGTGGCATCCGAGTGGCAGGGAATACAGCGGTGTTTTCTGGAAATGTGTCTACAGAAAATAATGGGGGCTTCGCTTCCATTCGCACTCGCAATTTTGACCCGCCGTGGGATTTGTCGGGGTATGAAGGGATTTTACTGCGCGTCAAGGGGGATGGTAAGCGCTATAAGTTCCTCTTGCGCGATGAAACTAAATGGGATGGGGTGGGCTACTCCTACTCCTTTGATACGGTTAAAGACCGCTGGATTGATGTTCGCGTTCCCTTTGCCGAGTTGATTCCAGTTTTTCGCGCCAAAACGGTTAACGAGGAAGGTTCTTTTAATGCCAGCAAAACGTATGCCATGCAATTAATGCAGAGTAAGTTTGAGTACGACAAGGAGCTCAATCCCACATTTGAAGAGGGAGCTTTTGACCTGCAAGTGGCATCCATCCAAGCCTACGGCAAACGCACGCCTCAGTTTGTAATGGTGAGTGCGGCTGGAGTAACTCGTCCTGGGCGTTCTGGGCTTAATTTGGAACAAGAACCGCCTGCGGTAAAAATGAACGACCAGCTTGGAGGAATTCTCACCTGGAAGTTACAAGGTGAGGAAAGCGTGCGCGAGAGTGGGCTGAATTATGCAATAGTAAGACCTTGTGCTTTAACTGAACAACCAGGAGATAAAGCCTTGTACGTTGAGCAGGGAGACAATCTCAAAGGTCAAGTAAGTCGGGAAGCGATCGCCGCTCTCTGTATTCAGGTAATTGAACAACCTCAAGCCTGCGATAAAACCTTGGAAGTGCGCGAAGAAGCCCAAGGGAGTAACGATTGGGAAAGCCTATTTTCTAAGCTACAACCTGATCAATGAATTCGGAATTCGGCATTAATCTTAGGTTTCATGCCCATCCCCTTTGAAATGACCAAAACAGCAACTCAAACGGAATTTTACACCTGGCAAGATTATCGCTGTGCCTACGAACTTCACTATCCCGCTCAAGAAACGACAGATACCGAGACTCCCCTGCTGTTAATTCATCCCATTGGCGTGGGATTATCTCGGCAGTTTTGGCAACGCTTCTGTGGTGAATGGTACAAAACCGGTTGCCCTAATCCCATTTACAATCCCGATTTACTGGGATGTGGTGAGAGCGATTTGCCTCGTGTGGCATATACTCCCACCAATTGGGCGAACCAGTTGCAGCAATTTATACAGACGGTGGTGCAAAAGCCCGTCATTATAGTTGTGCAGGGGGCATCACTGCCAATTGCGATCGCGCTTGCCCAAAAGCAATTCCAGCCAGGGATTCGAGGATTGGTGCTGGCGGGTCCACCGGCTTGGGAGGTTATAACTCAGGAATCTCGGCCCTGGAAGCAACGTTTAGCTTGGAACCTCTTTAATTCTCCGTTTGGGAATGCTTTTTATCGCTATGCTCGTCGGCGTGAATTTTTACGCTCGTTTTCTGAGCGCCAACTGTTTGCCCAGCCCGAGGCAGTGGATCAAGCGTGGTTGGATACTTTAAAAAGGGGAGCTATTGCTATTGATACTCGCCATGCTGTGTTTTCTTTCCTTGCTGGGTTTTGGCGACAGAATTACCAAGAGGCGATCGCTGCTATCTCTCCACCTACCCTAGTAGTTGTGGGAGACTATTCCTCTAGCATCAGTCGCCTTAGCACACCAGAAACACCGAAGCAACGCTTAGAGACTTACCAGCAACATCTGCCAAATGCTCAGGGTAAAATCATTTCGGGTCGTAATGTTCTCCCCTACGAATCCACAGCTGAATTTGCCTCCGTCGTGGCTGAGTTTGTTAGTCAGAGTTCAGAATTTTCTCGGTGATTGCTTCATTCGGAGCCTGAGTTGTCTTGGGGAAGCTGTTGCAGCAGTGATGGAGGTGGAACTTCTGGTGAGAAATGGTAACTGCTATGCGCTCCATTTGGGTATAGGAACGTGCAAATTACTGAGACTTCCGGGTTGTACTTAATCACCAAATCTTGCAAGCCCGCCTCTTTCCAATCACTAACCATCGAATCGATATAAGTGATCGGTCTAAACTTGACTTGCCAGTCTTCTAAAGCAGTTCCCTCGTTGCTTAACTGCCGCAGTAAGATCAGAGTGCCTTTTTCCTCAAATTGGCGGTAGCCTCTATAGGCAATAGCACCGAGGTAGTTGGCGTTCGCTTCAATGACTGCAAATTGTTGCTCTTTTGATTCTATAGGGGTTGACATGGTTGTTGTTTCGTCTTCTTTATTACTTTAACTTTTTTACTGATGCCCCATACTAAAAACAAACCGTAGAGTAGCAGAGGGCGCAGAGGAAGACAAGGAGGCATTACGAGACGGGATTGGTGATGAGGATCGACTCAAGGTAATCGGCTTCCATTAATATGAAGATGAGCTGATGAGGATAGCCAACAATGTCTATTGCTAGTAACCCTAAGATTAAGTTTGGTACGGACGGATGGCGCGGTATTATCGCAGATGACTTTACTTTTTCCAATGTGTGCAAGGTGACTCGGGCGATCGCAGTTTATCTCAAAACGGCATACTCCCAGGATCGTCCAGTGTTGATTTCCTACGATACTCGCTTTTTAGCCCATGAGTTTGCGCGAACTGCTGCTGAGTTGCTAGCGGAGTTAGGATGGACCGTAAAAATGGTGGAAAGGGACTGTCCTACTCCGGTAATTGCCTACAATGCTCGGCATATTGACTGTGCTGGCGCACTGATGTTTACTGCTAGTCACAATCCGCCTCCCTACTGCGGGATTAAGTATATTCCTGACTATGCTGGTCCTGCCACCACAGAAATTACCGATACAATTGTTGGCAACATCGAGTCCTCTTCGGATGCGCCTCCCAGCGGTGACAATGCCGATAATATCTCCACTTTTGACCCCAAACCCGAGTATTTAAAGTTTATTTATAATTTGCTTGATCGCTCGGCAATTCGCAGTGCCGGGTTGAAAGTGAAATATGATGCCCTACACTCTACCTCGCGGGGCTATTTGGATGATATTTTAGCTGAATGCGGCTGTGAAGTCGAAACCTTCCACACCAACCGCGATGTCTTATTTGGCGGAGGGATGCCAGAACCAAATCAAGAACAGCTGAGTGGACTGGTAGAGACAGTGAAGAAAGATAATGCCGATATTGGTTTAGCTACTGATGGCGATGGCGATCGCTTTGGTATAATTGACGAACAAGGGAATATCCTTACCCCGAATACCGTGCTGCTGCTGTTGGCACGTCACCTGATTAAAAACCGAGGCAAAACGGGCGCGATCGCGCGGACAGTTGCGACAACTCACCTGCTGGATAATTTTGCCCTCAAGCATGGTTTGGAAACCTTGGAGACTCCCGTGGGCTTTAAATACGTCGGCGAGAAAATGCGCCAAACTGATGTGTTGATCGGTGGGGAAGAATCGGGAGGATTGAGTATTATTGGGCACATCCCAGAAAAAGATGGTATCTTGGCTAATATGCTCGCTGTAGAAGCGATCGCCCAGGAAGGAAAGCCCCTCTCGCAACTTGTGGAAGAAGCGATCGCAGAAGCAGATGGTCCCGCTTACAACCAGCGCCTCGATTTACATCTCAACGAAGCTCACAAATCCGCTGTTTTAGAAACTTGCAAAAATAATCCCCCTGCTGATGTTGCAGGAATTAAAGTTAAAGAAGTAGGTCGCAAAGACGGTATCAAACTCTACTTAGAAGATGGTAGCTGGGTGCTGCTGCGTCCTTCTGGTACAGAACCGCTGATGCGCGTTTACACCGAAAGCTACTCTCAACAGAAACAAAATCAAATTGCTGAACATATGCAGGAGATGATTCAGCAGATGCAAACTGTAGGAGTATAAAAGGCGGTTGCACAATCATGGGGCAGAGGGGAAAGACACGATGACACGGTGACGCGTGGAAGAAGTGACAGCGTGAGAGCTGGGGAAAGTGAGGCGTGAGCGCGTGAGCGCGTTCCAGAGTTGGAAAAAGGAAGAAATTTTTCGAGCAAACAAGCCCATTTACCTCCTTACTCCCTCACCCCTCACTCTCTCACCTGTTTTACCCCTCACTCCTCACCCGGATAACCTGTAACCTCAAATGGACGCGCGAGCAAATATTATGAAGACGTTTAGCAACCTCCTCATTTCCTTAATTATCGCCGCTTGGATCATCGCGATCGCAGTTTTCTCGATTCAAAACGTTACCCCTGTATCTTTGAAATTTCTCACCTACCAATCCATCGAAATTCCGATGGGGGTGGTGTTAGCGTTTAGTGTTGGTGTTGGGGTGATGGGAGGTGCGATCGCCCCACTTTTCTTACCGCGATCTAGCAGAAAACGGGCATCAATCCCACCAGAAGAAGAGGAAGAGGAAGATATCCTCGAAAATTGGTCAGAAAACAGCTAAAGGAATGCCTCTAATTCCGATTATCCAGCCAGATCAATCTTTAACTTTTGCAGACTATTTCAAGCTCAATTACGACACAGAAGATATTCTTGCCTACTTTGGTTATTCACTCCAACTGCAATCGGTTTCACTGCCTAAATCGGAGCGTCACCTAGACAGAACCGAAGCATTACTTTAGTCTAACGAGCGAAACCGCCCGACGAGAGTTCCTCATCGCTCCGGTATTGATGGATTTGATCCATTACACCCAGGCAAAAGTTAGGATAGAGTATCCGCTGTTTGTTAACAACCAGCTTAAGGGATCGCTCGATTAGTTTTTACAATATCAGAATCAATTCTTAGTAACTGAAGCCAAAAATGCTGACCTGCAACGAAGTTTTACCCAACTGGAAGTAGAATTAATTGCGCTTGAAACATGGTTATCAACAGATAGTCCGACTATTATACGGTGCTGTTTCAATGGGCAATATTTGGCAATTGGTATTTTGCACGCGCGTAGCCAGCAAATTTTACAATATATAAATTTGTATCGCGTTCCCAATGATGTCGAAGATTTACTTTCGATTTTAGTCGCAATTCTTTCGGTAAATTCTTAAGCGCGATTGCCTGGTTTATAAATAGCACCAGCGGAGCGATCAGGATGAATTTCAATCACTAATTCTACTAAACTGGGATTGTTGATTAAGGGCGTAATGAATAGTTCTGGGTGGAGTGATCGCCAAAAATATTCGACAAACTGATTCACCTCCGCATCACTCATACCCGATTTCCCAGATGCGATTACATTTTGCTCCGCCTCTCGTCGCCACTGTTGGCTGAGGCGATACTCTACAGGCGAAAGCACCATCAAGCGGTCTAATCCCTCCCACAAGGGCAAATAGTCTCGTAGGCGGCGATTGATCTCTTGTGCAAAGGAACGGTCTTCTTGCGTCGAAATTGGTGGCGGTGGGTTGTCAAAGGCACGCTCATCAATGGGACGCACCCCTACAAACCAGCCTTCAAACAAAACAATATCAACCTCATCTACCCTTTCCGGTTCTGTCCTCTCTCCAGCACCACCAAACGCGGATTTATCGAAGCGAGGGACATCAATCGGCGATTGAGAGTTTCGCACTTGCTCAAATAACTGTACGCCCAAATCCACATCATGGCTTCCCGGAGGACCCCGCCAGAGAAAGCGAGGATCGTTCTCTTGCAGGCGTTTCCGTTCGCTATACGTTTTATACAGATCGTCAATGGAGAAACTGAGGGGACGGTAGCCTAGATGCTCCAGAATTAGGCGGATAACGGCTGCTAGCGTGGTTTTACCCGTTCCCTGGAGTCCTAATATTCCTTGCACCAAAGGACGTTCCAGTTTTTGCCTTTGGGAAGCAATTTGCATTGCCAGTGGCAACCACAGCCGCCAGAGAGTGATTAGAATGTGATCACTTTGCTCGATTCCCAGGCGTTGGCAGAGTTGCGCCACCTCAGGATAAACCGCTTGGAAAAGACGTGATCGCTGTTCAATCTGGGAGCTACTATTTGCTGGGGTAATGCCTAACGCTTTTGCTTGTTGGGGGGCTGCTAGTTCTTCCGCTAGAAGCTGTTGTTTTTCCGCTGCGGTGGTGTGATGCCCTGCAATCCAGCGTTGCAAAATTGGAATCGCTGATGAACTGGTAGACTGCATAGGCTTAAGAACCGAGTTTATAGGCTTCGAGAAAAAAACCGTAACTTAGACCAATTTTGAAAGCATTCAGCACATCCACAAAGAGAAATCGCTTCGGGAAAACCCCAGACTCCACTCGTCGCTTGCGGGCATAGACAAACCAACTGAGCGTTTCTATCAACACAACCGACACGCCAGCAGCAAACACATCCCAATCAGAGGCTTGTCCAATGGTTGCTGGAACCGCCGTTCCCAGGAAAAAGCCGAACAGCAAAACAATCAGAAGCAGCGCCACGCGCCGCCAGGGATTGCTGAATGTTCGCCCAGTCTGTTCGCCGACTAGATTGACCAGATTGTTCAGACGAGTGTTTTGCATGACTGGGATTCAATTTTGAAGGTTGAACGTTATTACTAACTTGTAACTTTTAACCTGTAACCTGCAACCCGTAACAGAAATGCTATCACTACTGGAAGGCAACTTTGTGAAACCAGGGAATTCGATGAAGTTGAAGGTAGCTAACACAATTTGGCAGGGGTGGAAATCTTTTGAGCAGTATCCCAAAGCAGCAGCCGGGTTCTCGCTTTTGTGGTTGTTGCTAATTGGTGGAGCCGCGTTTGTTTGGAATTTAGGCAGTACCGGACTGATTGACGAAACAGAACCGCGATTTGCTGAAGCTGCCCGCCAAATGGCAGAGACAGGGGACTGGATCACCCCTTATTTTAACGGTCACACTCGCTTTGATAAGCCGCCCTTAGTTTATTGGTTAATGGCAATTAGCTACAAACTCATTGGTGTTAATGAGTGGGCAGCGCGATCACCATCAGCCCTAGGTGCAATAACGTTGATGGGATTGGGCTTCTATACCCTGCGATCATTTGGCTTTCCCACTTCTGGAGCTGCCAAGAATAGAAATCGCACGCGCCGTCAGCTTTGGCTTTCTGCCTGGATTGGTTCTGCCCTGATTGCTCTCAATCCCGAAACCCTAGTCTGGGTGCATACGGGGGTTTCCGATATGCTGTTGAGCGGTTGTATGGGGGGCGCTCTCTTGTGTTTTTTTATGGGATATGCGTCGCAGGGGAAAAAGGACGCGGGGACGCGGGGACGCGGAGACGCGGAGACAAGGAAGCAGGGGAAGCAGGGAGGAAACAAGCCACTCCCTCACTCCTCACTCCTCACCTTTCCTAACTCCTGGTATCTCGCCTTTTATGTGTTGAGCGCCCTGGCAGTGTTGACCAAGGGACCAGTGGGAGTTGTGTTGCCTGGCGTGATTATCGCAGCGTTCCTGATTTATCTGGGCAAGGTTCGAGAAGTATTGCAGGAGATGGGTGTCGTTTGGGGAGGATTAATTTTTTTTGTGATCGCGCTGCCCTGGTTTGTTTTAGTAACGCTGCGAAATGGTAGCGCCTATATTGAGTCGTTCTTTGGCTACCACAACTTGGAACGCTTCACCGAGGTGGTCAATAATCACTCTGCTCCCTGGTATTTTTATTTTCTGGTGATACTGGTGGGCTTTGCTCCTTTTTCAATTTACTTGCCTGTGGCGATCGCGCGGCTACGATTTTGGCAACGCAATTTTTGGTGTCGTCAACCCCGTTCTGCTCATCTGGGTTTATTTGCTTTGTTCTGGTTTGCGGGGATCTTTGTCTTTTTCACCATTGCAGTAACGAAACTGCCTAGCTATGTCTTACCTCTGATGCCTGCTGCGGCAATTCTGGTGGCGCTGTTTTGGAGTGAAGAACTTACCCGTACTCGCTCCTCGAAAGGCAACCGAGGTTTATTAATCAGTGGGATTGTCAACGTCTTGTTTTTGCTCTTTCTGGCTGGGATATTTTTATACAGTCCCCATTTGGTAGGGTACGATCCTGCTGCACCTCGCCTATCCGAGTTATTCGCCCAATCGGGGATACCACTACGAGGCGGAATCGTCTGGGGAGCAACGGCGGTGGCAGCGGCTGTTCTGCTGAGGCAACCACAGCACTGGCGATGGCTGGGGAGTGTCAATCTGGTTGGGTTGATAGCCTTTTACATTTTTGTATTTACTCCCACTTACCTCTTAATCGACCAAGCGCGTCAGATGCCCCTCAGAGAACTGGCTGCGATCGAGCGTGAGGTCAGACAACCCAGTGAAGAATTACTGATGGTGGGGTACGAAAAGCCCAGTCTGGTGTTTTATACCCAGCATCCAGTGAAGTTTTTTAAACAAACCAGTAGTGCGATCGCATATCTTGAAAAGACATCATCTTCGGTGCTAATTCTGAGTCGCCCGGAAAAGCTCGAAAAAATTATTCTCAAGGCTGACAAGTCCGAGAGTTTGGCAAAACAGGGCGCTTACCAACTCATTCGGGTGAGGTACTGAGGGGGTAGCGGGGAAAGCAGGGGAGGCAGTGAGCGCGTGAGAGCGTTCCAGAGTTGGAAATAGGAAGAAATTTTTCGAGCAAACAAGCCCATTTACCTCCTCACCCCTCACTCGGAACGCCTCACCTCTTTTACTCGGAACCCCTCACTCCTTACTTCAGTAGCCATAGCGATCGCGATAGGATGAAAATGATCACCGTAATCCCGACCGACTTATCGGTGATCCAACTGTAGCCTAGATTTCTCTGTAGGTCCCATGGTCAAAACTCCCACTTCCAAAACCCAAAAGCCTTCTAAGCTCGAAGGGATTAAAGAAAGTAGCAACTTCCTGCGCGAACCCCTAGCAAGTGAGTTACCAGAAGACACCACGCACATCAGCAAGGAAGCCTTCCAGATTCTCAAATTTCACGGTTCTTACCAGCAAGACAACCGGGATAACCGCCAAAAGGGTCAACAGAAGGACTACCAGTTCATGTTGCGTACCCGCAATCCGGGGGGCTATGTTCCGCCGCAACTATATCTCACCCTAGATCGGCTGGCATCCGAGTACGGTAATCAGACTCTTAGAATCACTACCCGTCAGGGTTTTCAGCTTCATGGCATCCTGAAGAAAAATCTCAAAGAAACTATCTCCTCGATTATTCAAAATATGGGGTCAACCTTAGGAGCCTGCGGTGATCTCAATCGTAATGTCATGGCTCCTCCAGCTCCCTTTAAGAATCGCAACGACTATCAATACGCCTGGGAGTATGCCAATAAAGTTGCTGATTTGCTCAAACCTCAAACAGGTGCTTATTACGAAATTTGGCTGGATGGCGAAAAGGCAATAAGTGCTGAAGAAGACCCGGAAGTAAAGGCAGCACGGCAGCGCGACGGCAACGGTACTCTCTTCGATAACAAAGAGGAACCCATTTACGGAGAACACTACATGCCCCGGAAGTTCAAGACGAGCTTTACCGTGCCGGGGGATAACTCGGTTGACCTGTATACCCAGGATCTCGCGCTGGTTGTCATCACGAATAACCAGGGAGAGTTAGAGGGCTTTAATGTCCTAGTTGGGGGCGGTATGGGACGCACCCATAACAAAGAAGAAACTTTTGCCCGCATGGCTGAACCGCTTGGGTATATCGATAAAGATGATATCTATGACTTAGTCAAGGCAATTGTTGCCACTCAGCGAGATTATGGTGATCGCGTCCAGCGTCGTCACGCGCGGATGAAATATCTCCTCCACGATTGGGGCGTCGATCAGTTCCGGGAAACGGTTGAAGGTTACTTTGGCAAAAAGCTAGAACCGGAGAAGCCGCTACCAGAATTCAAGTACGAAGACTATCTCGGTTGGAACGAACAGGGCGACGGCAAGCTCTTTCTGGGGGTTTCTGTTGAAAATGGGCGGATTAAGAATGAAGGCAACTTCCAGTTGAAAACGGCACTGCGGGAAGTTGTCGAGCAGTTTGAGTTACCCATGCGGTTAACCCCAAACCACAATGTCATTCTCTACGAGATTGATCCGTCGCAGCAGTCGGCAATCCAGAAGGTTCTAGACAAGCATGGCATCCCCACCTCCCCAGAGGGAATCGATCCTTTGTTACGTTATTCGATGGCTTGCCCAGCGCTGCCCACTTGCGGTTTGGCAATTGCGGAATCGGAACGGGTGGCACCCAGCATACTTGAGCGCGTTCGCGCCTTGCTAAACAAATTAAGCATCGACCAGGAGCAATTTACAATTCGGGTGACAGGATGCCCCAATGGTTGCGCTCGACCCTATATGGCAGAGTTAGGGTTCGTGGGCAGTGCGCCACATGCGTACCAGGTTTGGCTAGGTGGCTCTTTCGATCAAACGCGGTTGGCAAAGCCTTTTGTAGACCGGATGCCGATTGAGGAGCTAGAAACCACTCTAGAGCCGATTTTTGCCTACTTCAAGCAAGATAAGAAACCAGAGGAGAGTTTCGGGACATTTTGCGATCGCGTCGGTTTTGATGCCATCCGCCAAGTTACCGTTAATTACCAGTCAGCGTCGGTAACTCCTCAACCAGACAAGGGAGCAGTCAATGAAGTCGTGAAGCCCCCAGAGCCATCCACAAATCCCATTGAACGCAAACGCCGCCGTAGAGTAAGCGTCCGCGATGACCTTCACAACCGTCTCAAGGAAACCGCTGCCAAGCAAGGTAAACCCATGAGTGAGCTAGCAGCAGAAGCTTTGGAAAACTATTTAAACGGGAACTCCACGCATAGTTCCTAGGCAACTGAGCTAAATTCTTTTTTTCGAGAGATTGTCTGTGCCCGCCTTAAAGTAGCTTGCATCTCTAGGAAGTACAGCGTTTCCCCAAAGTTGGTGAAAGGATAAGGAGTAATACCAATTTTCTATAGTCGCGACAGAGATGTTTGGCTGGGAGAAAGCTCCTACGGCGCGGGGAACGGGCAAAAGGGGTAATGTTTCCTTTATCCATTCCCCAGAACCGCTGCCTTCCTTCGGGGTTCTCAAGGAAAGTAGACAGGTGCGGAACTCGGCTGAAGCACCTCGAGATGTCCGTTCTGTCATTGTTTTTGAAAAATGGTTTAAGTACGCGCGATCACGGTTAAAGGGCAAGGTATACTTTAGGGAGTCGAAAACCGCTTTAACAGGAAAGTTCACGTCAAAAGTTATACCGAAGCATGATCCCTTTTATTGTCGTCGCCGATGCTTTGAAGTGAAAGCGGATCTGCGAGATCATTATGGTTCCCGTAATCTTTGATGGCAAACTGGATTTGTAACATCAAACGGTCTTTAGATTTCGGTGGAGTTGCCTTATGAAAACAAAATGTATCTTCTGCGAACCCAAAACCCGCTTCTCCGCCAAAAGTAAGTATATTTTCAGAGCCATAGTAGTCCACAATCTCGCGATCGCTACGCCGTTTCATTAAAGACAATACGTGAGCAAGCTTCTTATTCGTATGGCTACCAGGAACGCAAACGTGAGGACCGCTGGATGAGTCTACATCGGTGAGATAAAAGAAAAACCTAATACAACTATAGTCATCCAAATCGTAGTGAAAAAAACTAATCGTTTTATTGGGGTTGTGCGAGGCTTCATCGACTGGAAATATCCACCATAGCCGACTTCCTGTATGCACTGGTTTAGTCCCCAAGTATTAAGTAGCAATCTCCAGTAGCACCGGATCGTTGGCAAGTTTGTTAATAATTGGACAGAGCGAATTAATGTTGAAACATTGCGCCATGTTAAAGGTTTTTCCACATTTTTGCTCTGCCTGTGCTTTTTCTGTATAAATAAAGCCAAGTTGATGTTCTGCATCGCCATAACAATTTGTTTTAGCACAAAAATCTAGTATTTCTTGTACGGCTGGTTCAGGCAAATTAATTCCCAAGTGCAAGCCGTTACTTTTCATAGATTCTGCGACTTCATCGACATTAACATCTTGGAAAATAGAAGAATTTAAATCAAAATTTTTAACCTCTTCTTTGGAAAAAAAAACTTGGCAACTAATTTTACCAAGTGCCGGAAAGTCAAAGATCGAGCAAAGATGGACATTAATAGCCATAAAGGATTTTTGATTGTTTTTTTAGAATACGACCTTAATCTTGAACCTAATTCAATCAAAACTCCTCTATAAAAAAGAGAATTCGGGTCTTTTTTGTTTGTGACCATAATATCCAAAATTGTATTTTTTCCACAACTATGTCCAAAGTTGCTCTGAAGCCAAGAAAATGAATTTCTTTTGTGCAGAGTTAAAAGCAGATTTGCAGAACGAACAAAATTTACTTCTACCCTTTTCTCACTGATAATAATGGCTACAGCAATCTTTTGTGGTAAGAAGAAAGTAATATACTAAATAAAAAAAGTGAGGTATAGTTCCAGATTTAACGATATAATTTCCTCACTGCGTTGCGTTTATAAATTGAATTTATGAAAGTTATTTATAATACTGATAAATAAAGACATTGCTAGTAATGACTGGGAGAAGAGATTGGCTCAACTGCAACGAATAGTAATCGCCCCCCAACAGCAACAAGAAGAGGAAATTAGATTAACTCCCCAGCAACAGCACTATCTCTATCGGGTTTTACGTTTAGGGGAAGGTGATCGCTTAATCGCAATGGATGGACAGGGAATGTCCTGGTTAGTGCAACTACACCAAACTTCGGCAGAAATTCTGGAACCGATAGCAGTAGAAACAGAGTTATCGATCACAGTGACGCTGATGGTTGCCTTGCCCAAAGGGAGTGGTTTTGACCAAGTAGTGCGCTGCTGCACGGAACTGGGAGTAACCACACTAATCCCCCTAGTTAGCGATCGCACTTTACTCAAGCCTAGTTCTAACAAACTGGAACGCTGGCAGCGGATTGCCCGAGAGGCAGCCGAACAATCAGAACGTCAGATTGTGCCTACTATCGCTGCACCCACTCTATTTCCCCCAAAGCTAGAATTAATGGGTAATGAAGATACACATCGCTATATTTGCGTAGCCCGCAGTGATGTCCCCCATTTACTCAATTGCTTGCAGCAGACCAAACCGAGGGGAATTGCGATCGCTACTGGACCAGAGGGCGGCTGGACAGCTTCAGAAATCGAACAAGCAAGCGAGGCTGGCTTCCAACCAGTTTCCCTTGGTGATCGTATCCTCCGAGGGATTACCGCCCCCATTACTGCTTTCTCGGTAGTCGCTGCGGTTGCTGAACAGTCCTGAGACAGCTCCAAATCTTCGCAATAGAGCAGTCCTTAGTCAATAGCCGATAGTCATTAGTAACTAATACTTAAGCTCTGCAAACGTTAGCTACTAATGACCAATGACTGATGACTAATGACTAATTAGAAAATATTCTATTTTTTCGTCTGGCGCGCCATATTGCGGTACATCTCCATACTCGGACCAGGACCACGCCGTCCCTTACTTGCAGTGGGCGTCAAATAATTAGGTGCAAAAGTTTGCTCTGGCTGAGATTCCATCTGCCCATTTTGGGTATTGGCAGTAGCAGTGGCGGGCTGGGGATTATTCTCAGGTTTGGGCGCTTGAGACGGCGCTGGCGCGGCTTGAGCTGGCTCTTGCTTTTTCTGTTGGGCTGTCTGGGATGCTGCTGGCGCGGCAGCTTCTGATTGACCATTTTGGCTTTCGTCTAGCTCCAGAAAGTATCCATTCTTCCTCTTTGCTTTGGGAGCGTCTGATTGCTCGCCCTCGGATTTTTTGCCACCCAACAGTCCCCGAAAGAAGGCGATAATGCTGCTGAATATTTTTTTGATAAAACCAAACATTTTAGATTACTCCTTGAATGGGAATGTAATTAACTGCGATTTGAAAAATTAGAGAAGCTGTTATCTGTTTTCCACCTAGATGGCGTTATGTGAAGCTGTGTCTTTTATGAGTAGCCCTTTTTTCATAGCCTACACCGCATAACGAGTTTCAAGGTGAGGTTTAACCAGTCTTTATTACCGAAACTCCCGATTAGAAGCCACAGTGAATTGTAACTGTTACCAACACGCGAAACAATGCTCAACCTCACTGCATTTTTGCTTGTTTGGGATAAATTTTATAGAGTTCAATGCAACACCATGACATCCGAACCTTTAGTGGATATCTGGGTTCGCACTCCCTGCATCCCATTTGCTGCCGGGAATCATCCTACTCGCTTGTTACTGCACCTTTGGTGCCATCCCACTGACTCTAGGTTCACCAACCGAGCTACATAGAAGAGAACAGGCGAGTCCTTATCTCCAGCGCTATGTTTATTTTACCTGGAAAGGGAACTTTTGTTTCTAGTGCAATCTTCCCAGCCTCGCTGGCAAAAGCTAAAATTGCACGAGGTTACTATTCACTGGTTAAGCCAGAAAAAGCAGACTTCCTCGGCAATCATTCCCAACACTTGAATAGTATCCTTGATTTCTAGTTTTTTACCGCCTGAAACCATCTCTATTTTAATAGAGCTTTACAATAGACCTCTTGCACGAACAAAGAAAGAAGTGAGACAACTAGGTGAAGCAAGAAAAAACCCACTTATGACTGACGAAGAGATTAAACAGCTCCAAGCGTCTCAGTTGAAACGCTTGTGTGGTGTGAGACCAGACACCTTAATGACATGGTCGCCCTTGCCAAACCAGCTTGACCACAGGGCGGACAACCAGCAGGACCACCGAAGCTGAGAGTAGAACAGCAACTACTGATCG
>PXPT01000180.1 GCA_003021505.1 Cyanobacteria bacterium QS_4_48_99
GCCGCGTCCGAGAGTGGTAGCTCAACATGCTCAGCAACTGCAACTGTTCTACTTGCCACCTTACAGCCCAGAGCGTAATCCAGATGAGTTTCTCAACCAAGATGTCAACACCAATGCGGTCGGTCGTCAGCGGCCTCGTAACAAGACCGAATTGATGCAAACCAGATGTGGTCTTTGGTGGGCAATTTGGACGACAAGGAGTGGATTTAGCTAGCTCTCGATACCAAAACACGAGAAATTGTTGGGGTGTATGTTGGCGATCGCAATCGCGATGAAGCACAGAAACTGTGGGAAGCTCTGCCTCCGGTGTATCGACAGTGTGCTGTATCTTACACCGATTTTTGGTCAGCTTACGACGAGGTTTTCCTAACAAACGGCATCAAAGTGTAGGCAACGACAGTGGCAAAACGAGCTACATGGAGAAGAACACGGGTGGCGAATTACTTCGCTACCGTGAGCTGTCGGTCGATTTAACTGCTCTTTGCGTCAGCGAGTATCTCGACTAGTGAGGAAGACTTGATCCTTCTCCAAGAACTTGGAAAATCATATTGGTGCAGTTTGTACTTTGTTCACCACTACAATGCATCTTTATCTGTTTAGGACTACCCCTTACTTATTTATTTAAGCTAAATCGTACCTCATGAGGTTGAGAATTGCTATAATAAAATTTTTAGCAAGAGTGACTCGCCGAGTCGCCCCTACTAACCTCAACCAAATGGTTCAAAGCTGACGTACAGAAATATTGGATGTAGGAAGCCTTTTACTTCTAACTAGCCGCCGAAGTATGGTGGTTCGTTCCCTGGTTTCCACTTGATGTTACAACCAATGCTAGGCTTCTGGTCAGAACCAACCCCTTTACCTGCTAACACCGCATCAATAGCAGCTCTTAAATCCTTGCCATTAACGGGTGCGTCGCTATTAGGGCGGCTATCATCTAATTGACCGCGATACGCTAGCTTTCGGTCAGCATCGAACAGAAAAAAGTCAGGGGTACAGGCAGCCGTGTAGGCTTTGGCTATCTCTTGAGTTTCGTCGTAGCAAAAGGGGAAATTAAATCCTAACTCTTGCGCCATTGCCTTCAAATTTTCTGGGGCATCATCGGGGTGAGTTTCGACATCGTTGGCACTAATAGCCACAATCCCCAGTCCTTTGCCAGCATAATCTTTATCAATGCGAGCGATTTCTTCTTTGACATGCTGCACAAATGGGCAATGGTAGCACATAAAGATTACCAGCAACGCTTTTTGATTGGCAAATTTATTTAAAGTAATTGTTTCTCCAGAGACAGTATCTCGAAGCTGAAAATCGGGCGCTTTTGTCCCCAGCGGCATCATGGTTGATTCAGTCAGTGCCATTGGTTTAACTCCTAATTGCTATCCACTTCCTTTAATTTTGAAAAAAACTAACGTTTTGCAGTAACTCCCACTTTCACTAGACTGGCATTGTTGCACCACTCATTTTAAGTGAACCTTAATGTGATCGCACAACGCCTCACTTGATCTAACTATCCATTCGTACAATGCTCCTATTCTAGACTGAGCATCGGTAGACTGAGCATCGGATGACTAGCTTGCTCCTTGTGGCTGCGTGGAAAACTCCTACGAGGATTTTGAATCAGTATTAATCAAGTCTACAACTCTAGAAGCAGACGTTGTAAGCTACATCTGGAACTAATTACTTGCCCATCCCATGACTGCTGCTGTCAAAACTACACCACAACTAGCTTCGCATCTAGTCAATCGCGTTTTAGCGATTAAGCCCTTAGCCAAGCTAGCGAAACACCAAGCCCGCAACATGATGATTAAGCGGGCAGAACAGATTGGCGTCCCCTGGCGTCAGAGAGTGCAAGAGTTGCGCGCCCACGACTGGGAAAGCGAATTAGCAGCGGTAGAAAATCCCCACTTGCGCTACCCAGACTACTACTTGCGTTCCTTCCATGCCTATGAAAGTGGAAATCTCAGTTGGGAGGCAGCTTTAGAAGTAGAAGTTGCTGCCTATGCCGTTCATGCCAAAATTTGGTCCGATGCGGGGGCACAAGGAGACGCTTGGCTGCGACAGAGCTACCACGACTTAGTCAAACAGCAACTCCCTATCCAGCCGCAAGCAATTTTAGATTTGGGTTGTAGTGTGGGAATGAGTAGCTTAGCCCTGCAAGCCGTTTATCCTGAAGCAAACCTTACCGGAGTGGACTTATCCCCTTACTTTCTAGCCGTGGCGCAGTATCGCGCTCGGCAACACCATGCTCAGATTGACTGGAAACACGCGGCAGCAGAAGCAACGGGCTTACCAGATGCATATTTTGACCTTGTTTCTGCCTTTTTGCTGTTCCACGAACTTCCCCAAACCGCAGCCAACAACATTCTCCGCGAGGCGCGACGCTTACTGCGCCCAGGGGGCTATCTAACCATCATGGAAATGAATCCCCAGGCTGAGGCTTATGCGAAGATGCCTCCTTATATCTTTACCCTACTCAAGAGCACTGAGCCTTATCTAGATGAGTATTTCAGTTTGGATCTCGAAAAAGCCCTAGTAGAGGCAGGTTTCGAGACACCCACCATTACCCCCAACACTCATCGTCATCGCACTGTGGTTGCGAAAGCGAAATAATCAGGTGTTTCGGATTTTGGATTTGGGGGAATTTAGAATTGTGTCTTAATTGTGGAATTGCTGTAATTACTTTAATCCCAAATCACCGACATCTCAAGGCGCGGAAGTAATTCCGCGCCGGTGTCCTTATCAATCGGAAATCTAAAATCGAATGAGCTCAACCCAACGACTCTTACCCCGCTTTTTCGGAGCTTCTAAACCTCCCAGTCTCTCGGCAATCCTGATGGGAGTGGGATTATTCATTACGCTCTTCTTTGTGTCCGTAGCCATTTTTGCTCCTGCCTTTGAGGCTTGGGGATGGCTGCAAGATCCCACCGAGTCCTTGAGTAATCCCATCCACGAGCCACCGGGAGCGCGTTACTGGTTCGGAACCAGCCGCCAAGGCTACGATGTCTTCTCTCGTACCCTATTTGGCGCTCAAGCGGCGTTGCAAGTTGTCGTTGTTGCTACCACCCTGAGTTTGCTAATGGGCGTACCACTCGGGCTGGTTAGCGGCTACTTAGGCGGCAAGATTGACCGGGTATTGCTGTTTTTGATGGATACGATTTATACCCTGCCAGGATTGCTGTTGTCAGTAACTCTGGCGTTTGTAGTGGGGCAGGGCATTTTCAATGCCGCGATCGCCATTAGCATTTCTTATGTGCCTCAATATTATCGAGTCGTACGCAATCATACCGCCAGTGTGAAAACCGAACTGTTTATCGAAGCAGCACAAGCGATGGGAGCTACTCCCCGCCGCGTTCTCTCCCGCTACCTGTTTTTCAACGTCATCCAGAGCGTTCCTGTGCTGTTTACCCTCAACGCTGCTGATGCCATTTTGATTCTAGGAGGATTGGGCTTTTTAGGGCTGGGACTGCCCGCAGAAGTTCCCGAATGGGGTTTCGCCTTACGACAAGCACTGGATGCCCTACCTACTGGCATCTGGTGGACGGCATTGTTTCCTGGCTTGGCATTGACACTGATGGTTGTCGGGTTGTCTTTGGTGGGAGAAGGTTTGAGTGAGGTTTTCCATCCCCGTTGGCGTTAGTCTCTTGATGGAATAGTGAACTGTTTTAATTTTTGATTAATCTGGCTCTCAAGAAAAATTAATCAGTGGCAACTAAATTCAAAGTGATTAGCCATGCTGCCGAGCATGAGTGCTTGGTTGGCTTGGCTATTGGAGTTAATTTTAAAGAGACAAATCAAAGATGAAATGGTTAAAAGCAGCAATAGTCGGGGCATTGGCTGGTTTAATCATGTTTATTCTTCTGGCTGTCGCCATTTTAAGGGGAGTTGGTCTAGCGCTAGTTCTCTGGTTAATTTGGATGCTAATCTACTCTCCCGTCATTGGCTGGGGAATCTTTGGGTTTGGCGGTCCCAACCACGAACTGCCTTCACAAGCACCACTATACATCAGAGCGGCTGGTCCTTATGTGGCTGGGACACTACTGCTGCACGCAATCTACGGACTCATTCTCGGCTGGCTAGACTCGCGCTGGATTAACTTTTCGAGGGAAGCTGAATCTAGTTAACACCACCTTTGAGTGCAGGAGTGTCAAACTGTAATGTAGACTACCTGCACGACTCATAACTTTTATGGCATCTTCTGAAGAAAAGGATTCTGCGCTAGAAACGTCTCAGACAAGCAAGCCCTCCGCAGCAGCTTCTAGTGGTTCGAGATTCTGGAAGCAAGTTCGGGAAAATATCGGGGTAGTAGTGATCGCGCTACTGCTGGCGTTTCTCCTTCGCACCTTTGTCGCAGAGCCGCGCTACATTCCTTCCCACTCTATGTTACCTGGTTTGGAAGTTGGCGATCGCGTGGTTGTGGAAAAAATCTCTTACCGCTTCCACCCACCCGAAACTGGAGACATTATTGTGTTTAACCCACCCCCACAGCTACGAAGGCAAGGCTACAACCCAAACCAAGCCTTTATCAAACGGGTTGTGGGCGAACCGGGGCAAATCCTATCCGTGCGTAACGGCATTGTTTACATCGATGGCACTCCTTTAGTAGAGAACTACGTTGCCGAACCCCCAACCTATCAGCTAAATCCAGTGCAGGTTCCCAAAAACAAGCTATTCGTGATGGGAGACAACCGAAACAATAGTAATGACTCTCACGTCTGGGGATACCTGCCCAGGAAAAATGTTGTGGGTCGTGCTTTTTTCCGGTTTTGGCCCCTAAATCGCATTGGTTCGGTGTAGAAGGGACTCCAAGCGTAGTCACCCCTCAACGCTGGGCTTGGTAGGCAATTAGGAAATAATCAAATGTCTCTACAGCAACTTAAATCACTAATTCAGCATAAGGCTACTACTAGAGGAATGAGGTTATCCTTAGGTATTTTCGTGTTAATTGGTAGTAGTAGTGCCAGTGCCTTCACCCCCTTGGCAAGTAAGGCCCGCGCTCAACAGTACCCAACGCAAATTAGTCAAACCACCGCACCGGATGTCATTGTCGATACTGAACAACCGCAAAGGACTACTCCCACGCGAAGTTCTCCGAGCTCAACAACCACAGGCGATCGGCGTTTCACCTGCAATTATGTTAACGGTCAGTACACGGTCATGTATAATCCAGAAGACCAGGCTGGTCAGGCTTATCCCTGGGCAGTTCCGCGTCGCATGGGAGGCGGCTGGAGTCCTGAGCGGCGCTGTAAGGCAATTAGCCAACGTTTGGAGTCTTATCGACCTGATGGCTTACAGGAACTTCGTACTGCCGTTATGAATGACCAAGACATTGTGTGTGCAACCACTCAAGCGGTTTCAAGCTGCCGCATTGTCTTCACGGTTCCGCCTGGGCAAGATCCAGAACTAACCCGCGATCGCGTCTTCGAGAATCTTACCATTGCCAACAGGGGTCAACAAACCCAAGGCGTGAATACCTATACCTCGCAGGGCGAGGGAGGCAATTTCGTTGAGCAGCTTGGTCAAGTCCTCAACAGCAGGCAACAGCAATCAGATGCGATTAACCTCCAACCTTTCCTCGCTCGAGAAGACGGTGGCACAGCGACTCAACTACGCTCGGGTAGTACAACAGAGCCTTCTAACAACTCGGATTTGAATCCAGAAGACTTTCGCTGAAGCTAGGAGAGTAGGGGAAGCGGGGGAGCAGAGGAGAAAGAAGACGCGGGGACGCGGGGACACGGGTACTCTTTCTACCCCCCTCTCCGCGTCTCCCCATCTCAAGGACACGGGTGGCGAAACGGGGGTCTCCGCACCTCCGCCCCTCTGCACCTCCTCACCTCCGCGCCTTCTCAAGCATGGCGAGATTAAAACTGCAAGTAGTGCATCAACTGTGATGTAAGCTGGCTGCTGAGGGAAAGACGCTGCTGCAAATCTGCTAAGTTGCCGTATTTTCCGTGAGCGAGGCGATTTTGCACCATTGCTTGAGCAAGCGCCGTTTCCAGTATGGGAATTTGCGCTAACTCCTCTAGCGAGGCAGTGTTGGGATTGACACGCTTGGGAGTAGAAAGGCTTTCGGGATCGTAGTAACTAAAATTCAGGAGTGGCTCTAGGGGCTTTAGGCGTGGGAGTGGTAGATTGAGAGTGGCTGCTAGGTCTTCTATGCAATAGAATTGCACCCCGCCATCGGAGAGTTCCACAAGCAATCGCGCTTGGTGAATTGAAATCCCTGGTAGCCTCAGCCAGTCATCTACACTGGCTTGATTCACTTCAATCTTCACTCCCAATTCGGCGGCAGCAGCCACCTCCGCCATCGATTGCAACCGATAATAGGGGTCATTCTTGATCTTTGCTCGAATAGACACCCATCTGGGGTCAACCTTTCGCCTTACTCCTCTTACCGGAGATAACCAGTCAAAAATTACCATCAGCCTCAAGCAATGTCGTCGAGTAGCTGGCGTCGCTTTTGCTCGAATTCATACTCTGAGATTAGCCCCTCTTGACGCAGTTGCTCTAACTGGCGCAGGGCATCAGCCGTTGCTCCTACCCGATTGGGATCTATACTAGCTGAATCCTTTGATGCCAATGCGGAGTCCGAGGCTACCCCAAAATTAAACCGACGATCAAAGTTCTCCGGCTCTTGCGCCAAGTACCAAAATGCCTCAATCGCGCTAGCAACGTGGGGAATAGGTGTGGCAAACAACAAAACATATAAAATGCCCCATAGTGGTTGTCTCAAATAAAACTTATGGAGTCCCACAAGTGGAGTTACTACTCCCACCAACGCCAGAAGAGCAGAGACTTTGCGGTTTTTGGGTTTGCTCAGAAGGTTCCCTACCACGGGCATCAAAGGCGCTACTTAGCCATTCCAATAATTCTGCATTTTATGATCTTGGCACGGTGATAAATCTTGCACCCAAGCCTGTGCCACGTCCGTTAACTTAATGAACCTCTGTGTCCTCTGTACCTGGTGCGGTTAGCTCAACAACACATGCCTTTGTCTGCGTAACTCCAGAGATTATTGTCTCCCCCTTCCCAAACTAACTTCCCAAACTAAATAGCAAACTAGGGGGACATCGCGTGAGTAGACACCCACAACACTAACGGAAGCGTGACAAAACTCATCAGCGTTGAAATCACCACTGTCCGCGCCACACGTGCGGCATCTCCTCCAAACTCAGTCACCAGCACCACCGCATTCACTGCCGCAGGCATGGCACTTTGTAACACCAATACCTGCAAATCTAGTGCCTCTAAGTGTAATGCCTGACCCACACCATAAGCAATCAGCGGGGCAATCAGCAAACGCAGTGCCGAAGCAAAAACTTCATAAATACCAATCCCAAAGCGCGTGTCCGCCAGTTGCAGTCCCAGAATAACTAGAGCCACTGGAATGGATGCCTCACCCAACCGCTGAATCCCCTCATCCAACCGCAAGGGCAACTCGACTGACAACAAACGCAGGCACAATCCGCCCAGCATTGCCCAAAGAAGGGGAAGTCTCAGGGTAAAGCGCACGCCTTCGATTATTCCACCGCCTTTGAAGAGGGCAGGACCAACGCTCGAGATGACAATAGCTGAAGCGATAAGATAAATAACAGCCCTCTCCAGTCCTGCCTCTCCGTAGGCAAAGTTATTCACAGGCAGTCCCATATTACCCACATTTGCAAACAGGGTAGTGGCAATAAGGCTTTTTTGGATCTCGGGAGGGAATTTTAGGATTCTGCCCAGTCCCCAAACGAGCAGGTAAAGTAGTACGCAGAGAATGATAAACCCAGCTACTAACCCCGCAGCACTCTCGGTGGAAAGCGTTGTTTGGTAGAGGCTACTCGCAATTAAAGCCGGAACGAGAACGTAGAGGGTGAGTTGAGAAAGGGTTTGGCGCTCTAGTTGCAAGGTTCTACCTGCAATGAAGCCCAACAGGATAATCAAGGCGACAGGGACAATCGCAGGTAAAAGAGCGCTCATAAAGTGTGATGAGGGATAAAGGATCAAGGATGAGAGATGAGGAGCGCATACCTGTAAGCAGTCAACATCATTCCGCCGTACTTCGTTGAGATACTTGCCCGCTGTAGCTTTTTCTTTAGTATCGCTCCTTTGTGAGCCTCATCTAAAGTTTTTTAACATTTCAGTATTTACACTGTTTTAATGAGTTATATTTATCTGGGTTAAGCAAGTGTGATCGCGCTTGATTTGCAGTTCAGTTCAAATTTAGGACGCTTTTGCCGAACTAAATCCGCACAATCTTGTCGGGAATTGCCCCTCTCCCATACAAATGTTGAAAATACTGTATTTTTTGTTACAAAAAGTAGATAATCTGGAGAAGGAGCCGCTGAGATGTGTCGGAGAAATGACTAGTGATCGCTACCATATAGTTAGACTAATCTAGATTGACAGGAAGGAACTAATGGATGTCATCCGCATTCTGCTTGCGATTGTGCTGCCTCCAGTGGGCGTGTTCTTGCAAGTTGGTATAGGCTTACAGTTTTGGATCAATATTCTGTTAACGATTCTTGGCTACATTCCCGGAATTATTCACGCCATTTGGGTAATCCTCTCATATGGCGAAGAATGAGCGCAATAGCGAAAATACCGCCTAGCTAGTGGGGGGTGAAGGTAAACTTACGCGCCATTAGGATTTGAGGTATAGCAGTAATCATGCCCTTGGTGCAAGGGTATTATTTATGGTAAGGTAAGCTTTTTTATCAGTGTCCTCTTAACGTGAGCATCGACTCTTTGCTTCAATCTTTCCAACACTTTGGTGTCCATCTCGGACTAGAGCGCATTGAGCGACTTTTGGCAGAGTTGGGCAACCCCCAGCAGCATGTCCCCTTAATTCAAGTTGCAGGGACGAATGGCAAGGGTTCGGTTTGTGCCTACCTCTCCTCCGTGCTATCCGAGGCTGGCTACCGGGTAGGACGTTATACCTCCCCTCATCTAGTGGATTGGACAGAGCGCATTTGCCTGAATGAGCAACTCATTTCGCCAACGGCGTTGCAAGAGATACTACAGCAAATCCAAGCCGCAATTAACCCAGAAAACGAAAGCCCCACACAATTTGAAGTCATTACTGCTGCTGCCTGGTTGTACTTTGCCCAACAACAGGTAGATATTGCTGTAATGGAAGTGGGGCTGGGAGGACGCTTGGATGCAACGAATGTCTGCGATCGCTCCCTAGTCAGTATTATTACTTCCCTGAGTTGGGAACATTGGCAAAACCTGGGTTCCACTCTAGCTGAGATCGCTACCGAAAAAGCAGGGATTCTTAAACCCGGTTGTCCCGCTGTTGTGGGTACTTTGCCACCAGAAGCCCAAGCAGTGGTTGCCGCACGGATTGAGCAGTTAAATTGCCCTGCAATCTGGGTTCAACCCGCACAACAGGACGCGGGGACAAAGGGAGCAGAGGAGCAGGGGAGCAGAGGAGCAAGAAAAAGCAGAGGAGCAGGGGAGCAGGGGAGCAGAGGAGCAAACAAGCCCACCCATCTCCTCCGCCCCTCCGCACCTGGGCACTTCCGCACAGAAACCTCAGCACCTCCGCACCTGGGCACTTCTGCACAGAACACCTCCTCACTCCTCACTCCTCACTCTTCGCACCTCACCCATCAATGGGCTTCTTATCAGGGGATTTCCTATCCGTTGCCCTTACTGGGAGAGATGCAGCTAACTAACTCTGCCATTGCGATCGCTGCTTTGCAAATTTTGCAACAACAAGGTTGGAACGTTTCCCCAGCCGCCATTCAAAACGGCATGGCAAAAACTCGCGTTTTCGGACGCATTCAGTGGACAAGCTGGCATGATCACTCCCTACTGATCGACGGTGCGCACAATGTCGCTGCTGCTCAGGCACTTCGCCAGTATGTTGATACGTTGGATACTTCCATTACTTGGGTGATGGGTATGCTCTCTACTAAAGCACACGCCGAGATCTTGAAGGCATTGCTGCGACCTGCTGACCAATTATACCTAGTCCCAGTTCCGAGTCACAGTTCCGCTGACACCGGCGCCCTAGCAACCATAGCAAAAGAGAGCTGCCCTGAGATTGCCGATTGTCAAACCTTTCCCGAACTCTTTAGCGCCCTAGAAACTGCGATCGCAAGCCACCATTCTCCCAAGCGATCACTTGTCTTGTGCGGTTCTCTGTATCTGGTGGGTTACTTTCTGAGTCACCAAAAGGTCAACTGAATTCGGAAAAAAGTAAGGTGTGAGAGGGTGAGAGCGGCGGAAAAGGGGAGCAGGGGAGAAAGAAGACGCGGCGGGAAAAAGACGCCCGGACACGGGTACGCGGGGAGCTACGGGAAAGAAGTGAGAGCGTAAGAGCGTGAAAGTGTGAGTGCGTGAGAGTGTTGGAAATAGAAATAAATTTTTCTATCAAACAATCCCATCTACCTCCTCACTCTCTCACTCCTCACCCCTCACTTTCCGCTCTCCGCTACGGACATCTCTTGCGGCGCGGAGTAATTCGCGCCCCGTGTCCTTGTCGCCGCGTCTCCCCATCTCTGCGTCAGGAGCGAAGCGACTTCTCCTCTGCGCCTCCGCACCTGGGCACCTCCGCACCTCTGCACTTCCACACAGGATTCCTCCTCACTCACTTATAGAAAAATCTTTTGGTAGTAATGATTGATCTAGTTAGGTGATTGGGAATCATCTCACTAAACTACATCCGCTCAATTTTTACTATCAGCGGAAGAAAATATGTTGCAGCCTCTCAAACGCCTTCTAGATAGAAAAAACCGAGGGATTGGTGTCGAAATTACGCCAGAACGAATTAATATTGCGCAACTGCGTAGCTCAGAACGGGGTTATCAACTCACCACCTTCTCATCACTAGAAGTGCCTGAAGAAATATTTGAGGAGGGGCAGATTGCTGATGTCACCGCCCTCGCTGAATTGCTTAAGCAAGCGCTCAGTGCAAAAAAGCTGAAAGTCACCAAAGTGGCTACGGCAGTGCCAACGCGAGACTCGATTAGCCGCATCATTTCTGTTCCCGCCGAACTAGATGATCAAGAACTGCGTGAGGTTGTTATCAATCAAGAAGCAAATCTCTGCTTGCCCTATCCCCGCGAAGAAGTTGATTTAGATTATCTGAAGCTGGGTTACTTCGAGGATGAGGATGGCATCGAAAAGGTGCAAGTTCTGCTCGTTGCCACTAAACGGGAAGTAACAGACACCTATCTAGAAGTCTTCCAGCAAGCGGGTTTAGAAACAGATGTCTTAGAAATTAACAGCTTCGCCCTCCTTCGGACGGTTAGAGAGCAACTGCGGCAGTTTGGCTCTTTAGAAGCTGCCGTACTTGTCGACATTGAGTTTGACAACACCGAAATTGCCATTCTCGTCGAGGGGGTTCCGCAATTTAATCGCACTGTACCGATTGGAACCTATCAACTTCAAAGCGCTCTCTCCCGAGCCATGAATTTACCTACTTCTAGAAACACCGAATTTCTCCAAGAATTTTCTATTCCCGAGCCTGGGAATAATCTTCCCAAAGGGATGGCAGTTTTGCAGAGAATGTTAGGAGAATTAAGTGATGAAATACGCCGCTCGATTGATTTTTATTTGAGTCAGAGTGAGGGGATAGAAATAGCTCAGCTTTTACTAGCTGGTCCTGGCGGCGGAATTGAAAAACTGGATGATTTTTTTACGCAGCGGTTGGAGTTTGCCGCGGCTTCAGTTGATCCTGTGGCAGCCCTCTCTTTGCAAACAGAAGAAGAAATTCCGAAGGCAAAACGGTCAGGATTAGGAACTGTGATTGGGTTAGGACTGCGCGAGATTAATTCGTAATTCTGTTGTTCAACTTCTTGAGTGCGTCTTACCTTTGCCATAATTCCTCCGAATTACGTACTCGCTTTCGAGTTTTAACCTTTTAAGTTTTAGTCTCATGTATAGCCTGGACATTAATTTTCTCAAAGAGCGCAAACCTCAAGAATTTAGTAAAAGTTCTACTCCCACTGAAGCAACACCAACTAGAACTTTCTTGCCCCTAGCGATTGGGGGAGCAGTGGGGCTGTTTTTCCCTCTTTTTGTCGGTGGCTGGTGGTTTGGGGTGAATTGGCAAATAGAGAAATTACAAAAGGAAATTGCGGCACTTGACCAAGAATTAAGCCAGCTCCAAGCACAGAAACAGACGATTCAACAGAAACGAGAGCAGCTCCAACAAGCAGAAGCAGAAGCGAAAGCACTTGCCGATATTTTTAACCAGATCAAGCCCATTTCAGCAATTTTAAACGACATTAGCGATCGCGTTCCTTCCGATGTGCAAATTCGCTCTATTCAACAAAACGAAATAGCGCCATCTGGTGAGGCAGAACAGCCCTCGCAGTCATCCGAATCAGAGCAACTCTCGCCACCCCCTACTGCAGAGCTAACCATTTCGGGCGTTGCTAAAACCTATAGAGACGCGAATTACTTTTTGCTCACCTTGCAGCGTTCCAAGTTTTTAAAGCAAGAAGCAGCCCAATTACAGAGCGCCCAGACAGTTAACTATCCCGCCCAGGTAGATATTCCCGAAAACCAAGGAATAGCAAGCATTGAGCCTAGGAAAGTTGTCGAATACACCATTACAACTCAGCTTAATAATCGCCCCGCTTCCGAGTTACTCCGGGAGCTATCTCGTAAAGGAGCAATGGGATTAGTCACTCGCATTAGAACGCTTCAGAAAAAAAGATTGATTTTGGAAAAGGAGTAATTGAACTATGACATCGGCTGACAACTTTGCTTCTGAAGAAATTGAAGAACTAGAGACAACATCTCAACCTGAATATCCCGTTGTATTCGGGATTCCTATTACACCCCGCGTTGGTGGTTTTCTTTTTGGAGGATTGGGAATATTTGTCGCTGGCTATCTTTACGTCACTCAGGTGCAGCCAGCCCAGCAAAAATATGGTGAGCTACGCCAACAGCAAGAGCAAAAACAAGCACAAATTAACCAGCCGTTTACTCAGAAAGAGCTTAAGCAAATAGAAGCGCAACTGCAACAAGCACAAACGCGACAAAAGCAAGTCCTAGACCTCTTATCGAGTGAACAAAGCCTGGATACTATATTAGTTGATTTCAATAGTCTCATTGCCGAAATAAATGCCGCGCTGGGAGCAACACAAGAACAAAATAAATTGGAATTGGTTAATTTCCAACCTCTCAGTTCCGAAGCAACAACTGTTCAGGATGGTTCCCTAGGGTCAGCAGTGAATGGCAAAGTGAAGCGCAAGAGTTTCGAGTTAGAAATGAAGGGCACTTTCAGGCAAATTAAATTAATGATGAACAGTATCGAGCGACTACAGCCCCTATTAATTGTCAGAAACTTCCAGACAGAGATAAGTAAAGAGCAGGTGGTAAAGTATCGGACACAGGGCAATACCATTGCCTCGACAAATCCTCCGAGACTCAATACCACATTTCAGGTGGATGCAATCTTGCCCTTGAAGGATAGTTAGTAGTTCGTAATTCGCAATTCGTGATTCGTAATTCGTGATTCGTGATTTGTAATGAAGTTTGTTGGACTTTTAATTTATTAGTTGTGATATGAATTATGGAGCAATATGGACAATTATTTTTCAATTGCTGACAGAACTAAACAGTTTGCCATTAGAGTCGTTAAAGCTTGTGCTTTTCTAGATGAGGAGGAGTGGCTAGGATATTAGCCAAGCAGCTTTTACTTTCTGGTACTTCGATTGGAGCTAATGTTAGAGAGTCACAGTTTGCCCATTCTAACAAGGATTTTTTACACAACTTAGAAATTGCTCTTGAAGAAGCAAGAGAAACACAGTATTGGATCGACACATTGATTGAGTCAGGTTTAGTAGAAAAAAGTCAGTTTGATTCTTTATTACAGGAACCCAAAAAAATGACAAAATCTTAGTTGCCTCAACCAAAAAACTTCAAGCAAAATGATCACGAATTGTCAATTATAGCGGTTCTTAGAGTCATAAGGTACAAATTCAGAATGCGATCAATAGTCAGAGTGGACTTCAGGTGTACTCCACTTAAGTGAGAACTGCTATATGAATTACAAATTACGAATTACAAATTGTGCCGCAGCAGTTGTTGTCTTAGCAGCACAGCCAACTCAGGCAGCCAGCGCCAAGCAGGTAACTGGAGTCCAGCTTCAAGCTGGCGAGAGCGGTTTTGAGCTAATGCTAGAGACAGCCGGAGGGAAAGAGCGACCCCAAATTTTTACCTTTACCCAGGGCAAGATGTTGGTGGCGGACGTTCTCAACACCAAGCTCAACTTAGAAGGTAAAGAGAATCGCTTCTATCAGGAAAACCCATTCCCTGGCATTCAGTCTGTTGAGGTGAAGCAGGCTGGTAGCAACAACATTCGCGTCATTGTTAGGGGGAAAAATAGTGTTCCCGATGGCGAAATTCGTCCCTATGAAGGTGAAGCAATTACCCTTGGTTTTGCTCTCTCTGGGGGAGCAGAGGAGCAGAGGGGCAGAGGAGAAAGAGGGCGCCCAGACACGGAGACGCCCATACGAGGGGACACTGGGAGCAGAGGAGCAGAGGAGCAGAGGAATAACAATGTTATGGTTCCCAACCCGAGAGTTACGGTTGATGGGAATCCTGCTCCCACCAATGGCAAGCAACCCACAGCGCCCACTCCTCCAACTAATGGGAGGCAACCCACAGCGCCTAGCGCGGGCAATCCACCGAGTCCTCCTTCTCGACCCTCGCCTAGAGCCGTTGCGCCTCCAGTGGGAGATATTGGTGTTTCTAACGTTGATTCTTCCGCAGCATTAATCGAGTTGGAAACAGACAAGCGGGTGGGGGAGGTGGTATTGCGAGATGCTCCTATTCGGGAAGTGCTTTTACTTCTAGCTCGCTCTGCTAATTTCAACCTGGTCTATGATGCGGATGCAGGCGGTGGTAGTCAAGGAGAGGAGTCCAATGAAGGCAATGGCGAAGCTCCGCCAGAACGAACTATCTCTATGAATTTGCAGGGCGTACCTGTTCAAAAGGCTTTTAACTATGTTCTCCAAATCTCTGGTTTGGAGGCAAATCGTGAGAAACGCACAATCTTTGTCGCTCCTACGCTACCCACAGCGGCTAGCGACATTATTACCCGCACTTTTCGTCTGAATCAGGTCAGTGTTTCCCAGGCTGCTGCTTTTCTAGCTACTCAAGGTGCAGCAGCTCAACAAGTTTTCACTGAAGTTGAACAAGTTGTCAATCCAGAAACTCAGAGAGTGATTCGAGAAGTAGAACAACCCTCAAAAATCGTACCGCTTACAGTTAACCAAGAACAGGCTGGAACAGCTAGTTTACTACTAAAAGGATTATCCGTGTCAACGGACGAGCGGCTAAATTCTCTCACCCTAGTGGGTGAACCACGCAAAGTCAAAATTGCCACCTCTTTATTAACCCAGCTCGATGCTCGTCGCCGTCAGGTGGCAGTGAACGTCAAGATTATCGACGTTAATCTCTCGAACACGGATAATTATAATTCCAGCTTCTCCTTCGGTCTTGGTGACAGCTTCTTTGAGATTGATGGTGGTGCGGCGACCTTAAATTTTGGCGGGAGCCCGCCAAATACGCGCTCTGACCCTAATCGGTTTTTATCGTCACTAGAAGCTCAGGTTACGAATGGCAATGCGAAAATTTTGACTGATCCCACCCTAGTCGTGCAAGAAGGGCAAACAGCCACGGTGAATCTAACCGAGGAAGTGTATGGAGGGGTCCGGGTTGAACGGGTAAGTACAGACGCTGGATTTAGGTTTGTCCGGGAACCCATCATTAAGGAAGCAGGCTTGATCCTCAACATCGATGTGAACCAGATTGGGGACAACGGCTTTGTCAACTTGAATGTCAATCCCACTGTATCCTCGATTGGAGGTAGTGTAGAAGCAGGTGCAGGGCAAGGAGAGATCTCCTTGCTACAAGAGCGGACGCTTAACTCTGGAAGAATTCGCCTGCGAGATGGTCAAACCCTCGTCCTGTCGGGCATTATTCAGGAATCTGACCGGACAACGGTATCTAAAGTGCCCATTTTGGGCGATATTCCCATTCTTGGTGCCCTATTTAGAAGTACCGAAAAGAGAGACCAGCGCAATGAGGTAATTGTGCTGCTAACGCCTCAGATTCTCCGTGACTCGGCTCGCTCTAGGTATGGCTATAACTACACGCCAGGACGAGAGGCGCGTCAAATGCTGCAAGAGCGAGGGTTTTCGACTCAGGAAAACCAGAGGTAGTCAGTTAAAGAAAGCAGGGGAAGCAGGGGAAGCAGAGGAAACAGGGGAAGATGAGTAGAGAAGTGATTAAAGACCACAAAGAATTAGAAATTTATAAAATGGCTTTCGATGCGGCGATGAAAATTTTTGAATTATCTAAGAAGTTTCCGGTAGAGGAACGATATTCTTTGAGTGACCAAATTCGCCGTCCATCGCGCTCAGTTTGCGCAAATTTATAGCACTACGCAGATACGTTAGGAGATTGTTAAAGGCGGCATCTACACCATCGCGAAAGCGCTCCAATTCATCCCACCGCTTATCCCCTTCTTAAGCACGAACCACCAAGGCTCAAT
>PXPT01000181.1:0-4949 GCA_003021505.1 Cyanobacteria bacterium QS_4_48_99
AAGGTATCGCGCAGTAGAGTAACCTGATCCATAGGGTTTCATTGGTTTCTAGCAATTCCATGAAACCCTTTTCCTGTTTATTCTTCAAGCTTTTGTCCTGTACTGAGGTCAACGCCTTTTCCGCCTCTGTAGCCATTTGGGATATGTATACAGCTTAGTTGTACTGAATTCATTTGACTTTGGTATTCCCCAGTCCCGTGAGCGAATGTTTCTGATTGGTTTTCGTAACATTAGCGACATCAGAAATTTGGAGATTCAGTTCGCGCTACGTAAGAAGCAGGCTCCAAAGGTTAGAGACATTCTTCTACCACTGGGAGTAGCTGGCTCTAAGATAAACAGGCGGATATGCAATGCGAAAGTTACTATCGCTGTTCAGCCAGTCCTGCGACGGTCTCCCTATGCGGGTATGTTTTTCAATGGTCAAGGAAGACCATTGAATCCTGATAGATACTCATGCGCTCTCCATGCTTCTATGGGGGAGAAATAACACACCCATTATTGATGAGGATCACTGCTACTTTGGTGAGTATAGCTGGGTTGAGTGGTATCACTCCCACTTGATGAAAGGGGGTGAACCATTACCTTCTGATGCGGTACCCAAAAGACTTAGGCGCTTGACAGTTGATGAGGCACTAAAGCTACAGACATTTCCACACGACTACCAGTTTATTGGTAGACAAAGTTCGGTTTATAGGCAGATTGGCAACGCTGTCCCCTGTGACTTAGTGCAAGTTGTTGCAGAGGTGGTTCGAGATTATTTTACCAATAGTGAAGTGGTAATACCGCTTTCCTCTTTGGAATGTGAAGCCAGCCAGTTAAGGCTAGCCATCTAACTCCTAATTAAACCACACTCTCAATTGTGAAAGGTTTAAGAATATCAAGCGTTTGCCACTGATGCTTTTTCCTCCTTTGTGGCACTTTCAGGCGTGCTACTCAGTTAATCCTCAAAGATGTCCAGTTGTTCTATAGAAATCCCATTCTGTTCTTGCCCAGATACGGGTGGCTTTTTGCCAATTCCTTTACGCAAACCGAGGGCAATTTTACTGTGCTTCTCTATTTGTCCCATCACCTGTTTTGCTCGTCCAATTACTGGTGCTGGAAGTCCCGCTAAACGCCCTGCTTCGATGCCATAGGAACGATCTGCACCGCCTGGGCGAACTTGGTGTAAAAAGACGATTTGATCGGGAAGTTCTTTTACTGTCACCTGGTAATTGGCAACATTGGGGAGGATGGAAGCCAGTTCATTAAGTTCGTGATAATGGGTAGCAAAAATGGTGCGATCGCCCACTTCTGTTGCCAGATATTCTGCCACTGCCCAAGCTATGGAAACCCCATCGAAAGTAGCAGTCCCGCGACCAATTTCATCGAGAAGAACTAAGGATTTAGAAGTAGCATGATTGAGAATATTTGCTGTTTCATTCATCTCCACCATAAAAGTAGATTGACCTGTGGCTAAATCATCAACTGCCCCCACACGAGTAAAAATGCGATCGCAAATTCCCAAAGTCGCTTCTCTCGCTGGCACAAAACTACCTATCTGTGCCATAAGTTGAATCAATCCCACCTGTCGCAAATAACAACTTTTGCCACTCGCATTCGGTCCAGTCAGGATAATTAAATCAGGTGAGATGTGAGGCGAAAAAGATTGGGAAGCTCCTTTATCCTCTTGTTTCCCCATCCCCGCGTCTCCGCGTCCCCGCGTCTCCGCGTCAGCGAAGTCCCTTTGTTCCTCTGCCTCCGAACCTCCCATCTCGGTGGAATTTGGCACAAAAAAACCAGGGGGGAGGGATTGTTCCACTACGGGATGTCGCCCGTCAATAATTTGAATGTCTCGTCCTTCGACAATATGGGGGCGACAGTAGCCTTGCTGCACTGCCCTCTCGGCTAACCCTGCCAGAACATCAATCGCAGCAACAGCTTTGGCAACATTGCGAATCTGTTGGGCTGCCTCTCCCACTTCAGTACGCAGGGCGGCAAAAATCTCGTACTCTAAGCGGTTCAAGTCTTCCCGTGCATTGAGGATACGGATTTCTCGTTCTTTGAGTTCCGAGGTGATGTAGCGTTCCTCATTGGTGAGGGTTTGCTTGCGTTCGTAATTTTCCGGCGCTTGTGCCGCTTTGCTGCGAGGAATGCTGATATAGTAACCGAAGGTTTTGTTATACCCGACTTTCAGGTTGGGGATGCCCGTGCGTTGTCTTTCGCTAACCTCTAGGTTGGCAATCCACTCTTGATCTTGTTTGAAGGCAGTCCGCATTTCATCCAGTTGGGAATTAACCCCATCCCGAATTAAGCCCCCTTCTTTGAGATGTTGCGGCGGTGAATCGACTAAGTGTTCCAAGACGTGCTTGCCCAACTGCTCTAATTCTGGGGAAATTTTCTGTAATGCTCTTAGGTAAGGAGAAGAACCTTCAGCAGCTAGTTCCATAAGTTCGGTTAGCCGGATGAGCGAATCCGCTAAACCAAATAAATCCCTTGCATGGGCAGTACCAGAACCAACGCGCCCAGTGAGGCGTTCGAGATCATAAATGTGCCGCAGCAGTTGTCGCAACTCTTGGCGAAGGGAACTGTTTTCAACTAGTTCTTGAATCGTTTCTTGCCGCGCATGGATGCCTCTAATGTCAAGTAGCGGTTGCAGCAGCCAGCGGCGTAGGGCACGAGAACCCATCGCGGTGCTAGTTTGATCTAATGCCCACAGGAGAGAGCCTGTAAACGTACCATCTCGAACGGTTTGGGTAATTTCGAGGTTGCGACGGCTTTGGTAATCGAGAATGAGGTAGTCGGCAAGGGAATAGGTGCGTAGGGGTTGCAGGGGGACTTGATGGGCTTTTTGGGTTTCTTCGAGGTATTCCAGTAACCCGCCAGCGGCACGCACTCCTAGGGGAAGGTGTTCGCACCCCATGCCTTCGAGCGATCGCACCTGAAACTGTTGCAAGAGTCGCTGTCTTGCCTCGGCTTGGGTGAAGGGCACTTGCGATCGCAGAGAGTAACACAATCCCTCAGGTAGGCAATCCGGCAGATGTTCTGAGCGTTCTCCTGGGCGCAGTAGTCCTCCCAAATCTGGTGCGTTAGTAGGCACGAGTACCTCGGAGGGCTGAAGGCGCAATAGTTCTAAATTGAGCGATTCTAAATTATTCGACTGGGTAGTAAAAAATTCCCCTGTGGAAATATCAGCATACGCCAACCCCCAATGCTCCCCTGCAATTACCACTGAAGCGAGAAAGTTGTTGCGCCTAGCAGAGAGCATCTCATCATCCGTCAACGTGCCTGGGGTGAGTAGTTTGGTCACTTGCCGCTCCACCATGCGGCGCTCGGCGGCAGCTTGGGCAGCATCTTCGATTTGATCGCATATAACGACAGCATAGCCCCTTTCTACCAGTAGCCGACTGTAGCGATCTAGGGCATGATGGGGCACACCTGTCATGGGCACGCGCCCGATTTCCTTGCCCCCCTCCTTACTGGTAAGCACCAGTTCCAATTCCTGAGCAACCGTTACCGCATCTTGAAAAAAGCATTCAAAAAAGTCTCCCACTCGATACAGTAGTAGGGCATTGGGGTACTGTTCCTTCACCTCGATGTAGTGCTGCATCATGGGAGTGAGTTTTTCTCGCTCCAATTGGTTGTAATTAGCGTTACGCACTTCAGTAGAGGCGGTACTGCTATCGTTAGCGTCTGCGGGAGTGGGTGCGTCTTGGGGAAGGCTCATGGACAAGTCAATTGCGATCGCGTCGAGGTCTCTTAACGACTCTACCGCAAGGTGCAGGCTGATTGGAAAGGGTTTTGATCTCAACTCCGGTTAAACACTGACGATGGGACAGACGCAAAGACACGGAGAAGTTTTTATTTTCAGTAATCAAACGGATTTGATATGGGGATCTGTGAAGCGCAGATTTAGTCTGTCACATCCATAACTCACGCATCTGTTACTCTCCCTAACCTTCTCTGTGTTCTCTGTTGGGGTGAGACGGCGGCTCGCTGCGGTTATCACATTACAGATGATGATTTTATAGAAGAGTAAGCAAAACCCACGGTTAAAAACCGCGGGATGTAGCGTTGGCAACTTCAGTTGCCGTGCGCTTTACTTAGTTAAAGCTCGTAAACACAGCATAAATGTTAGCTTTAGAGTTCAAAGTTAAAGCCAAAAAACAACAGTATAAAGCAATAGACGAAACCATTCGCACTTCTCAATTCATTCGTAATAAAGCACTGCGGTATTGGGAAAACAATAAAAATGTGTCTAAATATGACCTCAATAAGCAATGCCGTCTGTTAGCTAAAGAATACTCATTTGCTGGTAAACTAAACTCGCAAGCCAGACAATCTTCTGCTGAACGAGGTTGGAGTGCAATTAGCCGGTTTTACGATAATTGCAAAAAACAGATACCCGGAAAGAAAGGATATCCGCAGTATAAAAAAATACTCGTTCAGTCGAGTATAAAAAATCAGGCTGGCAGTTAGATTTAGTAACTCGTAAGCACATTACTTTTAAAGACAGAAATAAAATTGGTCGGTTAAAGTTAATTGGCACACGAGAGTTGCACTACTACAGCCCTAATGAGATTAGCCGGGTTAGGCTGATCAGACGCGCCGACGGCTATTACTGCCAATTTCTAATCAATGCTGAGAGGAAAGAAACCTTAGAACCAACTGGTAATGCTATCGGGTTAGATGTGGGATTAGAATCCTTCTATACGGATAGAACGGAGATAAAACAGAAAATCCTAGATACCTGAGAAAAAGCGAAGACAAGATTAAAACTTGCCAGCGTCGTTTATCTTGTAAAACTAAGGGTTCAGCCAACAGAGAAAAGGCTAGACAGCAACTAGCAAAGGCTCGCTTGAGAATAAGTAGACAACGTTTAGAACACGCTAAGAGATTAGCACGTTGCGTAATCCAATCTAACGATTTGGTCGCCTACGAAGACTTGCGAGTGAGCAATATGGTTAAGAACC
>PXPT01000181.1:5111-45146 GCA_003021505.1 Cyanobacteria bacterium QS_4_48_99
CGGAGATTTGACCTCTACTCTGGTAGGTGAAAGCCTGTCAGAGCAACTTGAGTCGTAGAACTAAGAATCCCACGCGCTTTAAGCCGTGGGAGTGTCAAACCAGACAATGAGGATAAAGTGATTAATCGAGAGCTGTTTGAGAAATCCTTCCCTGTAGAGTGGAAAGAGGGACTTGGTAGAAATATTGGCAGCGGAACTGTTCTTCTGCGACAGCGGCTAAGAACGAGGTGATGGTGTCTTCAACTTGGGAAGATGTATTCCCATGCCAGCGAACCTGTAAAGTATGATCACTCGGTTGGACAGCAAAACCCAGCTCTGAGAGAGCTTCTAGTCCCAGAGAGAGAGAGCGATCGCCCAATCCCAACTTTTCTCTCAGTTGTGCCCTAGTCGTCCCAACGCCAGTACGATTGAGATATTTGGCAACTCCCACAAGCTGCTGCCAAATTTGCTCGGGAGAAAGGGAGCTGGGGGGCGAATAAGCTAGGGCAAGTTGTCGTTGCTGGGCAACTGCCTCTCGAAACTGCACTTGCACCTCATCCCAACTCAAAGGACACTCACGCATCTGGATCGGAGTTTCAGTGGAAAGTGAGGAGTGAGGAGTGAGGAGTGAGGAGGTGTTCTGTGCAGAGGTGCCCAGGTGCGGAGGTGCCCAGGTGCGGAGGAGATGGGTGTGGTGGTTTGCTCCTCTGCTCCTTGTGTCCCCGCATTCCCGCGTCCCCGCTTCCTCTGCCCCCCGCCAATCCAGCAGCCAATCCTTGCGCTCTAAGCTGCTACTGAAATGGGTAGCTTCAGCACTGGGTTTGACTGCAATTAAGCGCACCTCGTAGTGCCCCTGGTTACGAGAATTAAAATCCAGCTCAACAATCGCATCGCAGGGTTGATCTTGTGGCAGTTCTTCCTTGTAGTGTCCCCACCACATTCCAGGAAATCCCTCGTTGCTGGAATCATCCCAGATTTGAAACGTCGTTTTGATGTATTGAACTTTTCGTCCTTTCCAGTCTTTAGTATTTTTGTGCCAAACTTCCCGAAACCAACAGTTTTGAATCAGTAGTTTTGGGACAGGATTTCCCATACCACAGGGTTCTAGCAGCTTCAGTTCCCGAAAAAGTTCTTGTCCCAGTTCGGCGACAGTAACTATTAAGTCGGCTTCAATTGTGGGCTTGCCAAACTCACCTCCGTACTGTCGAAGCTGCTGATTCATTGCCTCTGCAAACAAGGGAATGTTCTCAACAGGGAGACTCAAACCAGCGGCAAAGGGATGCCCCCCAAAGCGATGCAGGAGGTGCGCTTGAGACTGGACGAGTTGATAAAGATCAATCCCTTGCACAGAGCGAGCCGAACCTCTGGCGAAATGGAGGGAGGGTGAGTGAGGAGTGAAGCGTGAGGAATGAAGGTTGCAGGTTGCAGGTTGCAGGTTAAAGGTTTCTTCCCCTGCCTCCCCTGCCTCGCCTGCTTTCCCTGCTTCCCCTACTCCCCCGTTCTCCCCTTCACTGTCTGCCGTCAACAAAATCGTGGGAAGCCCGTATTCTTCAGCAATTTGACCCGCCACTAATCCTAAGACACCACTTTGCCATTGGGGGTCTTCTAAAATAATCGCCCAGGTAGTGGATAAATCGATTTGTGCCAGCTTCTTTTTTACTGAGGAGACAACATCCTTTTGCAATGACTTACGCCTGGTGTTAGCTAAGTCTGCATCGGAGGCTAACTGCTTGCAGCGTTGGGAATCGCGGCTGGTGAGTAATTCCACACAGAAGCTCGCATCGCCGTGAATGCGGCTGACAGCGTTAATTCTTGGTCCTAGTCCAAAGGAGATATCTGTGGGGCGATCGCCTTGACGTTGACAAAACGACAACAAATATGCCACACCTGGACGAGTTTGTTTTTGCAGTTGTTGAATTCCCCGCTGCGCCAAATAGCGGCAATCGCCACTTAACTCGACTAAATCAGCAATCAGCCCCATTGCCACTAAATCCAATAAGCTTTCCACAGGTTGCTGGGGAACCTCTGGCAAAGCTTGATAGAGTGCTTCTGTCAGCTTATAAGCCACTGCCACTCCCGAAAGATGAAATAGGGGATGATGCCTTCCTAAGTAGCGAGGATTGATAATGGCGACAACTGAAGGGCGCTCCGGTAGTAAGGTATGGTGGTCAGTAACAATGACATCCATTCCCAACTGCTGGGCATACGCAATCTCACTCTGATTTGTGCTGCCCGTATCGCAAGTGACAATCAGTTGGGTTCCCCATAAGCGCAGTTTCTCAATTCCTGCTTGATTGATACCATGAGATTCACTAAAGCGGTTAGGAATGTAATAAGTGAGTTGCTGGTGCTGCTCAAAAAACTCTCCTAATCCCTCCCAGAGGACGCTGGTGGCAGTGATGCCGTCCGCATCGAAGTCGCCCCAAATTGCCACTTTTTCTCCAGCTTCACGGGATTTCTGTAGCCGCTGCACAGCCCAATGCATTTCCTCACCAAACTCAGAGGAACCTGCGGGTTGATAATCATCTGGGTTAAGAAAGGCACTGAGTTGCTCGCTGTTTTGTATTCCCCGCTGCCACAACAGTTGAGCCGCGTAACCTCGGTCTGAACCCGAAGGGAGGTGGCGTTGAAGCGCTTCCCTAAACCACTGCGGCACTTCGGGAGTAGGTAAAACTTGCCATTGAGGTTGCGGCTGGGGCATAGTTCGCTTTACGAGAATGTTGCCGTTAAGTTCAGCGTAACTAATTGCCGACTGGCTGCGAGAGATACAGCACCTCATCTATCAGTGGGCGGAAGCGAGCAAGATCCCGTTTATGTTAAGCTACTCGCTTAGGAGCCTGAAGCTAGATTCGGTTCCCAAGTAAGTTCAAAGACAAGGTAAAAGCAGCGCTTTTAAGAATAGGCGCAAGTAAGCGCGCGAAGTTTGAGCAAAGGGGATTATCACCTTACCTTGGAAAAATTGGTGCTTGGTGAAAAGAACACCTCTGGCAGAGGCAGGTAACTGGTTTTGTGAAGTAAAAAGTTGGCACCAAGACTTTCATCTTTTTGAATCAATCGGAAAGGCTCAAATAAGCATTCGTGCAACCATAAAGGAGAAAAAATGGAACAGGCAAAACAAGGCAGTAATGTCAAAGTACACTACACTGGGAAATTAGAAGACAATACTGTCTTCGATTCCTCGGAGAATCGCGAACCAATTGAATTTAAAGTTGGGGAAGGAAAAATTATTCCCGGCTTTGAGGGGGCAGTTGAAGGTATGAGTCCCGGCGAATCAAAAACGGAAAAAATTCCTTCTGACCAAGCTTATGGTCCTTATCGCGAAGAAATGGTCATGCAAGTAGACCGTCAACAGATTCCCTCAGATATTGACTTGCAAGTGGGTCAGCAATTACAAATTCGCCAAGAAGGTAAAGACCCCATGCCAGTAATTGTCACTGATGTTGCTGATCAAACTGTGACTCTAGATGCCAATCATCCCTTAGCAGGTCAAGACCTCTTTTTCGACATTCAATTGCTAGAAGTGACGGAATAGCTATAGCTTTGCGCTTGCACAGTTCCCATAATTGGTGTAAGCGCATTTATTTTTTTATGAGTAGTCCCCGCTGTGGCGCTGCTACTAGAAAATTGTCGTCACACGCGATTCTTCTCCCACTAACTGACCTCGATGATGGGGTGCCTCAAAGTCAATCACGGGTCCTTTGGGAACAATGCCGCTGGGATTGATATGAGGGTGGCTTCGATAATAGTGTTGCTTGATGTGGTCTAGGTTGCAGGTTTCCTTCACACCGGGCTGCTGGTAAAGGTCTTTGAGGTAATTCCACAGATGGGGATAATCCATAATGTGGCGCAGATTGCATTTGAAATGGACGTAGTAAACCACATCGAAGCGCAACAGTGTAGTGAACATACACCAGTCTGCCTCAGTAATGCGATTCCCACATAGATACCGCTGCGTTCCTAGCACCCCTTCCCAATAATCTAAGGCGTTGAATAATTCTGTCGCTGCCTCTTCGTATGCCTGCTGAGACTGGGCAAATCCGGTGCGATAAACGCCATTGTTAATCGGCTGGTAAATGGCATCAATGGTTTTTTCGACTTCGTTGCGTAAATCCTCTGGACAGAAGTTGACCCGATTGTTCGCCAAGGCATCGAACTCCCAATTGAACATACGGAGAAGTTCGCGGGATTCATTATTAACAATTGTGCCTGTCTGTTTATCCCACAGAACTGGTACAGTCACTCGCCCAGTGTAGTTGGGATCAGCTTTAGTATAAACTTCTCGCAGGTAGCGGGCATGGTTAACTGTATCTGGAATGCAGCCAGGGACATCTGAAAATTGCCAACCCTCTTCTCCCATGTAAGGATCAACAACGGAAAGGCTAATTGCCTCCTCTAGTCCCTTGAGTTTACGCATAATTAGGGTACGGTGTGCCCAAGGGCAGGCAAGGGAAACATAGAGATGATAGCGCCCTGACTCTGCCGGAAAGCCGCTGGAACCATCCGCCCTTACCCAGCTCCGAAATGTGGTGGGATTGCGAACGAACCTACCTTGGGTATCCTTTTCGTATCCTTCCTTGCGCCATTGCCCATTGATTAGCATTCCGGTTGCCATGCTTTCCTCCTAACCTCTGCCCTCTCTATCCTCACCCTCATGCGGTTTAAATGTCATTTATCGCAAGGGAGATTATTCCTCCTCCGAACTAAGGATTTGTGGCACGCGGAAATAGTCATCTTCCTGTTCGGGTGCTTGTTCGAGCATGGCATCCCGTTCTGGAAAAGGTTGCAACTCATCGGGGCGAGTTACATTGCTAACGTCAATCGCTCGAAATGTTGGGGGCACATCCGTGGTATCTAGCTCACTAAGTTGCTCGAAATATTCCAGAATACTACTGAGCTGAGTGGTGAGTTGCTCCTCCTCTTCAGAGTTCAACTCTAGGCGAGCCAAATAGGCAACTTTACGTACTTGTTCGCGGTCAATCATGTTGAGTTACAGGTTACAAGTTACAGATTGCAGGTTGAAGGGTTGCAGGTTACGGGTTGCAGGTTACGGGTTGCAGGTTACGGGTTGCAGGTTGAAGGTTATGACTAACTTGCAACATTCAAGTTTCAACTTGTAACCCATACATACCTTCAACTCGCTTAGAAAAACACATCTATTTCAGAGCGCCCGGTGGTTTTAAGCCAATTTTGCGCTTCAATGTAGTTGTTGGGAGCTATGCGAATTGCCTCTTTCCAGTATTCAGCCGCTTTATCGTGCAGGGATTCTCCTTCTTGGGAGTTACCTGCTGCCTTCTCTTTTTCTCCTTGTTGGTGGAAAATCACGGCAACATTGTTCAAGGCTTGTGGCATACGGGGATTAATGTCAATCGCTTGGTGATAGTAGTCTAAGGCTTTCTCATATTCACCATTACTGGTGTGAATTAATCCTACATTGTAAAGAATATAGCTGCGATCATTAGGGTCTTCTTCTAGTTCCAGGGCTGCGTAGTAATTATCCAAAGCCTCGGCGTATTCCCCATCTGCCTGTGCCGACATTCCATCCCGGTAGTAAGTAAATGCTTCTTTTGCTTTCTGGTTTGTCGGGAGAACCTTCAGAAGGATGTCCGCCATTACTGTGAAGGATTTGTCGATAAAGTTATCGTTGCGTTGCGTGCGTGGCATAGTAGCGCTTTAATTTAGCTGGATTTAACTATTTAATGATCGTAGCTTGTCTTTAAAGCGGAGCGGCGATCGCGTTTGTTATCTTCTTTACCAAATTCCTAACCCACAGAGATAAGCTGAAATATATAGCAAGAGGTGTAGCGCCACTACCTAAAGGGGAGCACATGTTAAAGGAAATCTCTCTTTACCCCTGAGCGCAACACTGTACTTCCTAGAGATGCTTGCTCGCTGTAAGTAAAGCTAGTTGCTGTCAGTGGGGTGACTTCAAGCACCTCTATTAATGCTGCTAAAAGCGCGGGAGTGAATGATTTTCTATCGAAGCCTTTTACACCAAAGGAATTGGTGCAAGCTTTATAGCGAGTTCTCTCTTCTTAAGAGTTTAATAGCGATCGCTCTCATTCTCCAGAAAACTTACAGGCTAAAAACTATGGTTAAAACGCTCACTTTACCGGAGCAGCGAGTGTTATTGCACAACATAAGCTGCAACTCCTAGAAAGCCTATTGGTGGAACTGGGAGAAGCTCGTTCTACTCGCATTGCTTATCATCAGGGAAAAATAGAATTCATGACACCACTTTGGGAACATGAGAATCGTAACTGGCAAATTGGTCGGTTAATTATTTTGCTAATTGAAGAGTTGAACCTGGAGTATGAGTTAGGAGGTTCAGTGACGCTCAAGCGTCCGGAAAGAGCTGCTGGTAAGGAACTGGACTTGTGCTACTACATTCAAAATGCTGCCTTAGTCAGAGGCAACACAGAATTAGACTTAACTAGCCTTCCCCCTCCTGACTTAGCAGTAGAAGTTGATATTACTAACAGCCCTTTGAATCAACTAGACCTCTATGCCGATATCGGTGTTCCCGAAGTCTGGAGATAGGATGGACAACAGTTGCAAATTTATCAACTCCAAAACACTGCTTACTTGCCATGCAGCAATAGCCCTACCTTTCCCTTTCTTAGCACCTCCCAAGTAGAAGAATTCCTCCCAGATTGTAAAACCCTAGGGGTGGCAACCTCAGTGCGTCGCTGGCAGGAATGGGTAACAAACCAGAATGACCAATAAAATTAAGCTAGGCACTGTTAGTGCTTAACTCCCATTTTTCATTTAGTTGAGAATCATCCTTTGATAGATGGGAATAAACGCGCTGCTTTCGCCATCGATCACCTTGGTTAACTGGAACGGTGATCGCTTGAAACCCTCTCAAAAGGGCGAGTTGTAGTAATGAATATTACCAAGCAGAATTTTCCGCATTTCTACAACAACATCTACAGCAAGTATAGCCGCTGAAACATCGATACAATTAAGCCTGTTCTATTGTGCAAAGCTATGTCTGCTATTTCCACTGCTCCCTTCTCCATAGAAGCAATTGCCGCTGAAGGAATCAAACCCCAAGAATACGAAGAGATTGTCAAACGCTTAGAACGCCATCCCAATCAAGCCGAGTTGGGGATGTTTGGGGTGATGTGGTCAGAACACTGTTGCTATAAAAACTCCCGTCCCCTCCTGAAGCAATTTCCCACCACAGGTGATCGCGTCCTTGTTGGTCCCGGAGAAAATGCCGGCGTGGTAAACTTAAGCGAAGGAGTGCGAGTAGCCTTTAAAATCGAATCCCACAACCATCCCTCCGCCGTGGAACCCTATCAAGGCGCTGCCACCGGAGTAGGCGGCATCCTGCGAGACATTTTTACTATGGGGGCACGTCCCATTGCCCTCCTCAACTCCCTGCGCTTTGGTTCTTTAGATGAGGTTCGCACGCGCAGGCGCTTTAGTGGCGTAATCGAAGGCATTGCTGGTTACGGCAACTCCGTGGGCGTTCCCACCGTGGGTGGCGAAGTCTATTTTAACCCCGCCTACCAGGGCAATCCCCTTGTCAATGTCATGGCACTGGGGAAAATGGAAACTGAAGAAATTGTCAAGTCTGGAGCATCAGGCACTGGCAACCCCGTGCTATACGTTGGTTCTACTACAGGTAGAGACGGCATGGGAGGGGCAAGTTTCGCCAGTGCCGAACTCAGCGAGGAATCCGCCGATGACCGTCCGGCAGTACAAGTAGGAGACCCCTTTCAGGAAAAATCTCTGATTGAAGCTTGCCTAGAGGCATTCCAAACGGGGGCAGTCGTCGCTGCCCAAGACATGGGGGCGGCTGGGCTTACCTGTTCTACTTCCGAAATGGCAGCAAAGGGAGGTGTGGGGATTGAACTCGACTTAGACAACATTCCTGTGCGCGAAACGGGCATGACTCCCTATGAATACCTGCTCTCGGAATCCCAAGAGCGGATGCTATTGGTTGTCCAAAAAGGTCGGGAACGGGAACTGATGGAGATTTTTAAGCGTTGGGAACTCCACGCTGTTGTTGCAGGAGTGGTGATTTCCGAGCCGACAGTGCGGATTCGCGCTCAAGGAGAGCTAGCCGCAGAAATTCCGGCTGCGGCTTTGTCAGAGAATGCGCCCATCTATCACCGAGAACTGCCAGCAGAACCGCCAGCGTATGCCCAAAAAGCATGGGAGTGGCAGGCAGATTCCCTTCCTCAGTGTACGGCATCAGGTATAGAAATTTCAGGAGAATTCAAAAGCTGGAATGAAATTCTCTTGCAACTCCTCGACACCCCAACGATTGCATCGAAGCGCTGGATTTATCGCCAGTATGACCATCAGGTGCAAAATAATACGGTGATCCTACCAGGGGGAGCAGACGCGGCAGTGGTGAGGCTCCGTCCGATAGATACTAAGGGGGAGTTACAACGGGGAGTAGCAGCAACCACAGATTGTAATGCCCGCTACGTCTACCTCGACCCCTACGAGGGGGCGAAAGCCGCTGTAGCAGAAGCGTCACGCAACCTGAGTTGTGTTGGTGCCCAGCCACTAGCCATCACGGATAACCTGAATTTTGGTAGCCCGGAAACAACAGTGGGCTACTGGCAGTTAGCATCTGCTTGTCATGGCATTGCTGAAGCCTGCGAGGAAATGAGAACCCCTGTAACCGGGGGCAATGTCTCCCTTTATAACGAAACACTCGATGCCCAGGGCAAGCCACAACCGACTTATCCCACCCCTGTAATGGGCATGGTAGGAGAAATTCCTGACGTGAGACAGATTTGCCCTCAAGGTTGGCAAGCAGAGGGGGATTTGATTTATTTGCTGGGATTGACTGGGCAAGGCAGAGGGGAAAGAGGACAAGGGGACGAAGGGACAATTCAGAATTCAGAATTCACAGTTCAGAATTCGGAATCACTCCTCACTTCACTGGGAGGCTCACAGTACCTAGCAACCATTCACAACCTTGTGGCAGGAAAACCACCCAGGGTAGATTTTGAGCTAGAGCGTCGCGTCCAGGCAGCTTGCCGCGAGGGAATTCGTCAAGGTTGGGTTAACTCGGCTCATGATTGTGCTGAGGGAGGCTTGGCAGTTGCTCTGGCTGAAGCATGTATTAGTGGTGAATTGGGGGCAGAAATTCGCTTAGAGATGCTCAACAGCCAAGCATCCATGCGGTGGGATGAGATTCTTTTTGGTGAAGCGGCCAGTCGCATCCTGGTTTCAGTGAAGCCTCAGCAGCAGGAAAGCTGGGAATCCCATCTAAGCGAGCAATTGGGGAGTAATTGGCTCAAAATGGGCTTGGTGAGGAATCAGGATGGGAAGTTACGGATGATGGCAGCAGACGGTGTTTCCCTGATTGAAGTTAAGATCAAAGAGGCAGGCGATCGCTCGCATCAGGCAATCGAAAAACGTCTAACCGTTCAGTTTTAGAGCGAATGTCACCAAATAAGAATCTGGCAATTGACGGGATTACTGCTATTGTAGTTACTGTTAAGAGGTTGTTAACTCCAAGTTAATCCATCGTGTCTCCATGCTCGGAGAGCGATCTCGCTAAGATATTGCTGCCAAGGAGGATAGCTGTAGCATGATATCCTACCCCTCTCGAGTCACCGAGGAGCAGCCTACTGAGGAAGACGATTGCTCCATTCAGAAACCGGACAAGCCAGAGGAGGAATGTGGCGTCTTTGGCATTTATGCGCCTGCTGAAGATGTAGCGACGCTGACCTACTTTAATCTTTATGCTCTCCAGCACCGAGGGCAAGAATCGGCTGGAATTGCCAGCTTTGATCACGAAAAGGTGCATCTTCACAAAGACATGGGGCTAGTTTCTCGGGTCTTTGACGAAACGACATTGAGTCGGCTCCCTGGTAGTCTTGCCGTTGGTCACACTCGTTACTCCACAACGGGGTCTAGCCACGTCGCCAATGCTCAACCAGCAGTTGTGGAAACCCGTTTGGGGGCACTAGCTCTAGCGCACAACGGCAATCTTGTGAATCTGAGTGAGTTACGAGCGACACTACAGGATAGTAACTACCAGTTTGCCACAACTACCGATTCAGAAATGATTGCTGTAGCGATCGCGCATGCGGTTGACCACGGCAAAGATTGGCTCGATGCAGCAATTAGTGCCTTTGGTCAGTGTCAAGGCGCTTACAGTCTAACCATTGGGACTCCGGCTGGCGTAATGGGGGCGCGTGACCCTCATGGCATCCGCCCTCTGGTAATTGGCACTCTGGGCAGCAATCCTCGACGTTATGTCCTGGCATCAGAAACTTGTGGCTTAGATATCATCGGTGCGGAATATCTCCGCGATGTGGAACCAGGAGAATTAGTCTGGATTACCGAAGAGGGCATGGCATCCTTCCACTGGGCGCAGGAACCTCAGCGGAAGCTTTGCATCTTCGAGAAGATTTACTTTGCTCGCCCCGATAGCATCATGAACGATGAAACGCTCTACAGCTACCGACTGCGGCTGGGGCATCAATTGGCTCAGGAGTCCTATAAGGATGCCGATATTGTTATTCCGGTTCCAGATTCGGGCGTCCCAGCAGCAATTGGGTTTTCCCAAGAATCGGGGCTTACCTACGCCGAAGGACTGATTAAGAACCGCTACGTAGGTCGCACCTTCATTCAACCCACCCAAAGCATGCGAGAAACGGGCATCCGCATGAAGCTCAATCCCCTGAAGGACGTGCTGGCTGGGAAGCGAGTTATTATGGTAGACGATTCCATTGTTCGGGGCACAACGAGCGGCAAAATTGTCCAAGCGCTACGAGATGCGGGAGCGAAGGAGATTCACATGCTTATTTCTTCTCCTCCAGTGACTCATCCTTGCTTCTACGGCATTGACACGGATAGCCAGGACCATCTGATTGCAGCAACCAAGTCAGTCGATGAGATTGCCACTCAACTGGGCGTTGACTCGCTGGAGTATCTCAGCTTAGAGGGAATGCTAGAAGCAACAGGCGAAGACCCGGATAGCTTCTGTACTGCCTGTTTTACTGGGGATTATCCGGTTCCCATTCCTGAGGAAGTCAAGCGCTCGAAGCTGATGCTCGAACAGACCAAGGTTTGAGGATTAAAGGTTTATTAAAGTAAAGTAACCCAGCCGGAGAATAATTGCAGGCGTTTGCAGATAAGACTGTATCTGCTGCAATCGGTCTTGATGGCTTTGCTGTGCTCAAACTCCACTCCTTAACTCTGCCTCAACCCTATTCTTGCCAAGGGAAGGGACACAAGGCTACCTTGCAAAAATCGACTTCAACAAGGCAATATATACAACTCCCACTAAAATTAGCACTGTAGCTATTGCGCTTTGCCTCCAGCGCTAACAAACTGCTGGGTGAGGTATTGCTTAACCTTCCCGAAGCCGTTTGTTGTTTTCGGAGTGGGGGTCACTGGTGTAGTGAAGCTTCAAAAAGCTGTCGAAGGCGTACCAACCTAGGACGTACCACGGAATGAATTCCAGTTGCAGCCCTTTGGTGAGCAACTGCCGCACGGCAAGCACACTAAAACCCAGAGGAATCAAAAACCGCAAATCGACCAGACTGTTTGTCGCTCGTATTACCCGCCGATTCCAGTCCGTAACCGCACTCGTTACTGCCGTTGCTGTCGATGATTTGCCGTTAGTAGTAACAGACTGTCCTTCTGTAATCGCAGCGAAAGTTACATTTAAATCCTGCAAGATTACATAGATATCGTCATGACCGCTGTGTTCCTGAGCGTAGTGAACCGTCATGCTGCCACTTTCGACATTAGTCCGTACCCGAGAAATTTCGAGGCGTCTTCTCAGCGCACTGGCAATTTGCTCTAACTTCTCAGGTTGACGGTGCGGACGGGCGAAGCGAAACCGAAGCCGCCCTGGAGTCTGACTCACAACTTGGGCATGGATAGGTAAAGATTCTGTTTCTGCTGCTTGTGGCATAACTCGTGACATGTGGGCGTTTTCCATAATCTAGCGAGCTGCGTAAAAAGGGACGGGAAATATACCCATCCCTGACTGGCTGAGTTGGGATGGCAGGGGAGGCACCAAACAGAGCTAGCACTGTTCGGTTCCCTCTCTATCTGCCTTCTGCCTGGAAGCTGCAACCTCAACTAGTCAGCTTTAGTATCGCTCTCACCTGAGCTAATTGCTTGGGAATTTTCTTCGGCTAGTTCGGCTTTCGCCTCTGCCTTCATATCTTCAAAGCTTTCTTCCGCTTCTGCGAAGAAACCTCTGCTTCTTTCGTAGGCTACGAGTCCACCTTTAATTGCTCCTTTGGCAAGAGGTTTGCCAACCTTCGTTGCGAGGAAAGGTGCAAACACAGCGGTGCCCACTCCTGCGACAACACCAACCGGTCCCAGGTCTTCAAAGAAATCTCCTATTTTTAGTGCCATAACACACCTCCTTGAATTATACTTTAACCATAGCTTAACTAGACGAAAATCGTAGCTTGCAACCCTTAAACTGCTGCTTGACCGTTAAGGACAGGGCGCAAACCGTTTGCACCAGCAATCACGCTGCAACCGTTGTTAATTAGGGTTGCCAGCATCGGGTTCAAACCGAAGGTTGCAGCTAACACTAAGCCAGACAAGTTGGGAATAGCGACAATGCCTGTATTCTGATGGATGATTTGCTTGGCATTGCTGGCGATCGCTACCGCCTCGACCAGACTACGCAGGTCATTGTTCATCAGCACAATCCCGGCTGTTTCGCGGGCAATATCGGAGCCATCCCGGAAGGAAACCGAGACATCCGCATAAGCGAGGGCAGCAGAGTCGTTGAGACCATCCCCAACAAAGGCAACTGTCTTCCCTTCCTGGTGCAGTCGCTGGACAACTTCTGCCTTATGCTCGGGAAAAGCATCTGCGTGAGTATAGCTGCTGGGGATACCCAGCTCAGTGGCGATCGCTTGTGCCTGCTGCTGCCTGTCACCAGTGAGCAGGTGAATCTCAGTGCCGATCTGGGTTCGCAGTGCTGCGATCGCTTCCTGGCTTTCTGAGCGCAGGGGATCTTTGTACTGAAGTCCGCCAAGCACTTTCCCCTCGCAGGCAACATAGATGAGGGAATACTCCTCACTCTGCAGCTCTGGGTATCGCTCATCAAGTGGCTCCAGGCTAATCCCTTCTTGCTGTAGGCAGCGCTTGCTACCCACCAACACTGTTTGCCCATCAATCTCAGCCCAAACGCCGAGACCGACTTGATACTCCCACTTCTGACGCGGCGCGATCTTTGCACCTTGTTCTTGCGCGTAGCGCACAATTGCCTCAGCAACTGGGTGAGTAATTCGCTGTTCCGCAGCAGCAGCAATTTCTAGGACGCGCGAGGGGGAAATGGAAGCATCGGCAGTTTTAATGCCCGCGATCGCAATTTCTCCCTGAGTGAGCGTGCCCGTTTTGTCAAAGACAATTGCATCAGCTTGGGCAAGCTGCTCTAATGCTCGCCCGCTGCGGATGAGAATGCCACGCCTTGCCGCCTGAGTTAAAGCTGCCAGCGCTGTTGTCGGCACCGAAACTCGAATCCCGGTGGCAAAGTCCAGGGTTAGCACCGAGGCGACGCGAGTAGCACTGCGCGTCACAGCAAAGACAGCGCCTCCCAGAAACAGGGTAGGCAAAACAGCTCTATCGGCAATCTTCGCCGCGTAGTTTTCCATGCGGGTATCATGAACCGGGGCATTTTGCACTAACTGAATCGTCTGCCCAGCGCGGGTGTCAGCGCCTACCCGTTCAGTTTGGATGTAAAGCTGCCCTTCCTGCACCAAGGTGGAAGCATAGACTGCCTTCCCCTGGGTTCGCACCACTGGCATGGACTCACCCGTCAGTTTTTGCTCGTTAATCAGCGCTTGACCACGTAGGACACTTCCATCGACTGGAATCTGGTCCCCTGGATAAACAACGACCGTATCGCCTGGTTGCACCTCTTCTAGGGAAACTTGTTGCTTTTCGCCGTTGCGCTCCACCCAGACAAAGCAGGCTAAGGAACCGAGCAAATCCAAACTCTTTTGCTGAGAAGAACGGGCGGTATGGTCTCGAATTGCCTCTCCCAGTTCGATTAGCGCCAGCATGCTAGAGGAAGTCAGAAAGTGCCCCTGAGCAGTGGAGATCGCCAGAGTGCTCAGATCCAAAAAATCAACGTTCACTCGGCGCTGCCGAAAGAGGCTTTCCCAGGTTCTTTTTACCACCGGCAAGGCAGCAAGGGCGATCGTTCCCCGAATTATGAGTGAGGGAATGGATAACCCTACAGGACCCCCCAACAGAGATACAAAGGCAGCAAAGGCTGGGAGTTTTAGCCTTGACCAAGAACTCCCTTCCTCGGAGGTCTGCTTTTGGGTTGAGGTTGCCGTGGCTGGGAGTGACCCCGCACTCTGACTCGCTATTAAAATCAGCGTTGCCATCACAGAGCGAATCTCGCTCTCTTTCGCGCTAGCAACATAGCAAATGACGATGCAACCCGCAGCGTAGTTAACTCGGACACTCGCAATCTTGGTATCCAACTCAACTAACCCCTGCAGTCGCTGGGCATATTCGTGATCGCGAACCATCCGAGGCACGCGAAAGCGCATCCGTCCCGGAATTGCGTGAACGACGCTATAGGGAATCTTCGGAAAATATAGCGCTTGGTTCCCGATTACTCTGTCCTCTGGGTTTGCGCTGATTAGATTCCGAGGTTGCCTTGGAACTAAGCCCTCATCGTACCATGACGAAGAAGGACACGGGGTTCGCTTATTCCTCGAACCTGCAAAATGTCCGTCCTGCTGCGTGTGTTGCTCAGTTTTGGCAACTGGCGCTGAATTCCCATTCCAGTCCCCTTTACTTTTGGAGACCTCGCTGGAGTGGTGAACCAGTTTTGCCATTTCACCTCCTTTGTTTCCTGTGAAACAGAGTTCTATAATGCTTAGGCTTTTTGGGGCGTCGAGTTAGCCATCCAGTTCAGCATCCCCAAAAGTGTGGAAGCCTGAAAGTCCGACCAGGATATAAACTGATTAGAGTTCGTAGACTCCCCCGCTTCTCCGCTTTCCTCTGAAGCGGGCTGCTGAGTTAATTCCCCCTGGGATGCCTCAGCCTCATTTGTTTCCTCTGGGGCAGGTGGTGAAGGCTCTTCCGTTGGCAGTGAGGAGTGAGGAGGTTCCTGTGCCCAGGGGTGGAGGGGCGGAGGAGATGGGTGGGGTTGTTTGCTTCCCTCTGCTCCCCTGCTCCTCTGCTTTTTCTTGCCCCTCTGCTCCCTGCTTTTGGAGGTCCTCTGCTTTTTGTGTCCCCGCGTCCCCGCCTCTTCTTGTCTCCCCTCCTCAGGAATACCAGCCACCTCAATTAATTCACCCAGATGCGATCGCATCTCGGCATCAGAAAACCTTTGAGATTCATAGGTTATGACCACCGAGCCAATCGCGCGATTGAGGCGAACGCTGGTAATCCGCTCATCTGCTTTGGCTAACCTCTGAACTCGCTTGGCATAGTCTGCATCCTCGGCAACTTCCCGAATGTGAAAGCGCATCCGCCCAGGAGTCGCACTAATAACGCTATAGGCTGGTGCTTGGTTCTCAGTTGAGGTATCTTGGGGAGTTTCGCCAGTCGGTACGCCTGGAAGTCCCAAATCGAACTTCTCCATTACCTGGCGAGTTGTACCTGCGGTAATCATGAAGGCAGGAATTGATGACCAGCCTTGGATTCCTAGCGATCGCGTCACTGCAATTCCCACAAAGGAGGGGATGAGTGACTGGATTTGGGTGTAGGCTTGCGACCAGAGATCTGAGCGCTCTTCTTGTGCCTCCTCTTGTCCTTGGGAAACGCCACACTGCTGGAGGACTTCCCATAGTTGCGACCACTTGGTAGTGCTGGGTTCGAAAATGATTAGCACACTGCCGGTTTGCTCATTCGTGCGAACTTCATGCACGCCCTCTTGCTCACGCAGTCTGGGCGCTACAGCCTCTAAGGCATCGCTACCACGCTGGTCTGTGGCGCGGAGCCGTACCCGACCAGCAATAGCAGAGACAATTTCCACACCGCTGGGAAAGCGGGGCAATCCCTCGTTAGCCATTACCTTGACTCCATACCTGTTCGTTTCAGGTTAAGTTGTAGTTAACCCTGGTAAAATCTAGCTTAACCAAACTCCCAATCGGTTTCAAGTTGTTGTAATAGCAATTTTCTAAATCACTGATAGATATAAAGCCTGGAGAAGGCTATCCCATCCAGTTAGAGAGCAGACAACATCTTTTCCCAAAGACTTAAGAATTTAGGCTTTTCCACATCCCCTGTCATATGGGGTTTTAAAAAAGTCAGAACGTTAAACTCTTACCGCACGGATTAGTAAGTTTTATTGTAAAAAGCTTTTCAGATATTCTACAATTCTCCGCGTCTATCTTAACTATGGGGATTTAACCGGACTTCATATCAACCCATCCCCCAAACACAGCCAAACCGTAATATTTCCAGGGGACTGCCACCGACTCAAATCCAGCCGTTTTCAACATTTGCAGATGAGCATCGAGGGTTGCTAATTGATCATGATGGGAATAACCATGCGTTTCACTTCTGCCCATTTTGGAACGAACGTCTTCCAGGGTTGTTCCGTGGCTATTGCACCACTCCTCTCTTGCCTTTTGATAAAACTCCGATAACTGAGGAGATTCCGGCAATACGGGATCAGCATTCCAAAATATGCCACCAGGATTAAGCGTCTGGCGAATCTGCCCGAAAAGCTTCAGCTTCATCTCATCCGATAGATGGTGAATTGCCAGGGAAGACACCACAGCATCAAAGCCTGTCCCCGCTTCTGAACCTTGGTTATTTGCCCATTCGCCAAAATCCATTTCCACCCCACGCCAGCGGTGAGCATATCCCGCAGATTCAATCTTGCTGCGGACAAACGTGATCATTCGCGGCGAGTAATCGATGCCGACAAGCTGTGCTGAAGGGCAGCACTCCATCACCTTCAGACTCAGTTCGCCTGTGCCACAGCCTAATTCGAGAATGCGGCTTGCATCTGTCGGCAAACAACGAGCGATCGCGCCTAACATTTCATCATAGTAGGGCAATAACTGGCGGATGCTGCTGTCAAATTCGGTAACGTCGGCAAAAACTTCTCCGGGAAAAATTTCAATCGTTTCTTCTGGCATGGACTGCATTAATCTCCTTCAGTTCTAAACAGGAATGCTTTCGGATTGCTTAAGTTCCCACTGTTCATTTTCAGATAGTTCGAGAACAAGCTGGTGATAATTTCTCAGGGTAGGGCGATGCCCCACGCTAACAAAAGTTGTCTCAGTTGCTTGTAGGTGCTGATAGAGATATTCCTCGTTTTGCACATCCAAGGCGCTAGTAGCTTCGTCTAAGATAGTGTAGCGAGGTTGGTTGACAAGGATGCGAGCAAAAGCAACCCGCTGTTGTTCTCCTAGAGAAAGGACCTCAGCCCAGCTTTCCTCCGCATCTAATCCGCCGAATCGTTCCACCAGATTAGGGAGATTTACCTCTTGCAGAATTTGCTTGAGTTGCTCGTCTTCCACCTCGGCATCGCTGCTAGGATAAATTAGCTGATCGCGCAGCGTTCCCAGAATCATATAAGGACGCTGGGGCAAAAACAGCATCTCCTCAAGCGGCGGGCGCACAATCTTGCCACTGCCCGATTTCCACAAACCTGCGATCGCTCGTAGCAGAGAACTCTTCCCACAGCCACTTGTTCCCACTATCAGCAACCCTTCTCCCGCTGGCACTTCTACCGCGAGGTTCTCAACTAAGGTTCTCTGATAATTGGGAGTCTGCAAGGTAAGGTTTTCTAGCGCCAAACGAGAATCTTCCCCAAACTCGATAGTGGGAGATTCATCTTGCTTTTCTTCTGCTGCAGTTGGGGATTCCAGGTACTCAGAAAAAGTCGCCAAACGATCCACGCCTGCCCCAAATTCGGTTAACTGATCGAAGCGGTCAATAATAACATTTAACGAGAAAAAGATTCTAAAAAATGCCCCTTGCGCTTCGGTCACTTTTCCCACTTCCAGCTCTCCTGAAAACACGCTGGGCGCGATTACTACGGCTGGAACTAGAAATGTAATAAACTCAAAACTATTCGTGAAAAAATTGAGCCCTAGCTCCCAAAAAATTAGTCGCTTGAAGTTTTTATACGCCTCTAAAAAACGGTTTTTTACCTGATTCGATTCCTGCGGTTCGCCGCGATAAAAGGCTATCGATTCGGCATTTTCACGAACGCGCACTAAACCAAAGCGGAAGCTAGCTTCCTTTTTTAGTTGCTCGAAATTTAGTCTAACTAAGGCTCTCCCGAATATTCCAGTAGTTAAAAGCGTCCCCGCAAACGCATAGATGATTAGAAAAATAACTAACCACCTAGAAATTCCCCAAAGATCAACACTGAAAGCAACCACCTGAAGCAGCGACCCAATAAAAATCAGCAAAAACCGGAGAGAATCTTTAGTAAATGATTTAATATCTTCAGCAATACGTTGATCGGGATTATCAATTTCTGAGTTAGCGGTAATTTGATAAAACGCTCGATCACTAAAATACTTATCTAAAAAACTATTCGTAAGCCACCGTCGCCAATAGAGACCAAGTTTATCTCGCCAGTAATTGTAACCAGCAAAAAGCGGTGCGTAGATGAGAATCACACCCACAAGAAGAAGAACTGTTCGCCAAAATCGCTCCTCCTGTTGATTAGAGAGGGAAGAAATTAACACTCCTCGCTGGATGTTCAGGACAACACTTAGCCCCGTATAACCTAGCAAAAGCACCGCAATGAGCAGTAGGAGAGCTCTTGCTCCCCATTTTTCCTCACTAAACCAGTAAGGCTTTGCGATCGCCCAAAACTGTTTAAATAACTTGAGGTTAAATCGTTTCACGCTCGCTCGCTTCTGATTTCATCCAACTTATTCCGTACTTTTTGGATATCTTGCCACATGAGCCATTTCGGACTGCCCTTTTCCCGCGAAGGATTGCGTAGCAAATAGGCAGGATGAAGAATTGCCATAGACAGCCGCCCCTGCCACTCGATCCATTCCCCCCGAACTTTAGTAATCCCACGTTTCTCGCCAGTTACACCTTGAAAAGCGGTTCCTCCTGTAAACAGAATAATTTGGGGATTGACTAAGCGAATTTGTTCTAAAAGGTAGGGTTTGCAAGCCTCGATTTCTTTCGTTGTCGGTTTACGATTACCAGGTGGACGGCACTTGGTAATGTTACAGATATAAATATCCTGTTCTACATCCAGTTGAACCGAAGCTAAGATTTTATCGAGCAGTTGCCCCGCTTTTCCCACAAAAGGCAAACCTGTCTCATCTTCATTTTGTCCCGGCGCTTCCCCAATAATCATGATATCGGCTTCAAGATTGCCTCGTCCAACAACGGCTTGCGTGCGGCTGTTGCTCAGTTCGCAGCGCTGACACTGGTTGCAGTGCTGTGCTAGGGGTTCCATGCCCGAATAAGTACCTCTAGGAATGGGAACCTGGGCGTCTGTGGGGATTAAATCAGGCTGAAAGTCCGTAGGTGTGGGTTGGGAATGGGAATCGTCAAAAAGACTAAATTGTTCTCCGTGGCTCATAATACTAGGATAGCTTCGGATAACCAGTGTAAAGCGAATTGGCGATCGCGTAGCGACGACTAACTGTTACAGTTACCTGAAGTTATTGCTATTGCCGAGTGTCGGAAAAGCTCTATGCCTTGTCAACTGTGTTTGGCTCGCTTAATTGAAATTGTTGGTGCCACGCCGATTAACTTCTCGCAGCACGCCCTAGCAACGAGGGCAACTGGCATCACGACTGATACTCGTGCGCTCCAACCAGGGGAAGCGTTTGTGGCACTGCAAGGAGAAAACTTCGATGGGCACAAATTCTTAACAGCGGCAGTGGAACAAGGAGCAGTTGCCCTAATTGTCAGTAAATCTTGCGAGCAAAACTTACCAGAAAACATCCCGCAGTTGCGTGTAGAGGATACGCTTTGTGCCTACCAAAAAATCGCTCGTTGGTGGCGAGAGCAATTCCAGATTCCTGTCATTGGCATTACCGGTTCAGTTGGCAAAACCACCACGAAAGAATTGCTGGCGGCAGTCTTATCCACGCAAGGGAAGGTTCTCAAAACCGAGGCGAACAATAACAACGAAATTGGCGTTCCCAAAACGTTACTGGAACTTGCCCCCGAACATGACTACGCTGTAGTTGAAATGGCAATGCGTGCGTCGGGGGAAATTGCTGAACTTACGCAGATTGCTTGCCCAACAGTGGGCTTAATTATCAATGTGGGCACGGCTCACATTGGGCGGCTGGGATCGGAAGAGGCGATCGCGCAGGCGAAGTGTGAGTTATTGGCACAAATGCCCGCAACCAGCGTGGCAGTTTTGAATCATGACAATTCGCGCTTGCTGGAGACGGCGGCGACGGTTTGGGATGGGCAAACGTGGACTTACGGCTTGGAGGGGGGAGATCTACAAGGAGAGTTGATCGACACTCATACGCTTGGCGTGGAACAGATACAATTCCCGCTGCCTTTACCAGGACGGCATATCGCCCAAAATTACCTAGCAGCCTTAGCCGTGGCTAGAGTGTTGGGGCTAGAGTGGACACCACTGAAGGCTGGGATATCCCTCGATTTACCAGGGGAGCGATCGCGGCGCTATTCCCTGCCCCAAGATATCATCATTCTCGATGAAACCTACAATGCTGGCGTTGAGTCGATGGTGGCAGCACTGCACCTGCTCAAAGAAACTCCAGGAGAACGCCATATCGCCGTCCTCGGAACAATGAAAGAATTAGGTTCCCACTCTCGGCAACTGCATAGAAAAGTGGGAGAAGCTGTACAGCAACTGCATCTGGATGCATTACTGGTTTTGGTTGACGATCCAGAAGCAGAAGCGATCGCGACAGGTGCAAACGGCATCCCTACCGAGTGCTTAACCACCCACCAAGACTTGCTCAAGCAATTGAAAGCATTAGCGCAACCAGGCGATCGCTTGCTATTCAAAGCCTCTCATTCAGTCGGACTAAATCAAGTTGTCCAGGAATTTCGTTCTGCGATCGCTTTTACTTGAAAAAGGAGCTGGTAGTGGCTTATCTGTCTGATTGACTTGATTGTGGAGAGCTAACAGAGCTGCTAAGGCTCTCTGATTGACCTGATAACTGAGAGCTGCCAAAGCCATCCGATTGAGTTGACTGTGGGGAGCTACCGGAGCTGCCAAAGCCATCCGATTGAGTTGACTGTGGGGAGCTACCGAAGTTGCTAAAGTTCCCGAAATTATTCGATTGACCTGATTGTTGGGAACTACCAGAACTGTCAAAGCTGCTAGAGTTACCGAAGTTGTCTGATTGACTCGACTGCGGGGAGCTACCGAAACTACTAGAGTTCCCGAAGCTGTCGGATTGACCCGATGGTTGAGAACCATCCGAACTACCCAAGCTGCTAGAGTTCCCCAAGCTATCTGAGCTATCAAAGCCGCTAGAGTTTCCCAAGCCATCCAAGCTGCCGAAGCTATCCGATTGACTCGACTGCTGGGAGCTACCAGAGCTGCCAAAGTTGTCAGAAGTGCTACCAGAGTCACCCAAGCCGCCGAAGTTGTCCGATTGACTTGATTGCTGGGAGCTACCGGAGCTGCCCAATTCGCCGGAGCTATTTAAGCCACTATAGCTACTCCAACCATCCGATTGACCCGATGGTTGAGAACTATCAGAGTTGCCTGAGTCGCTGAAGCTATCGAATTTTTGACCAAATTTGCCCAAGCCCCCCGATTGCTGGGAGCTACCAGAACTGTTATAGTTACCTGAGTTGCCAGAACTACCCAAGCCGCCCCATTGACTCCACTGCTGGGAGCTACTAGCGCTGCCGGACTCGCTTGATTGACTAGTGCTACCGCCTGGCTGTTCCGATTGATCAAATAACTGGCGACCACCTAGCACAGCTCCCATACCTAGCACTAGCACTGTTGGTATAATAACGGAGAGTCTTTTCTGTTTAATTAAATCCATGACAAAAGTTTCTCCTGGGGATTTTCTTTAAAATCTTAACCCTCACAACTTGATTTGAAATGAGGAGGAGAAACCCTCACCTCCGGCTGGGGAGTGAGGCGATCGCCAGTTTTGCTGAATCTAACTAGGGACTAACCTTACTCGTAATATATTTCTGGCTCAACAGATTGTTAAGTTCACCGCCTTCAGTAACTGTATAGCCCTCAGTAGTATCCACTGTTGTGCCTCGATTAGTTCTGCACTCTCTTCGGGGTCAGTGACAGTGGGAATGGTTTCGTCGGGGGGATTGACCTCTGTTGTCTGTGCCATCTCTACCCCACATGCTCGTCTCCTGGAGCACCTTGTCCTGGTTCAACTTCCACTTGTTCGGGATGTTCTTCAGGCTTACGTGGTTCGTTACTCATAAACTTTTACTCCCGTTTGTACTTCCGTAGAACCGCTGGGTACTTCCGTTGCTCAAAAGCAGCTTTGAGAACTGATTAGCGATTCCACAACTAGTAAACTAACCCCCTTGGAATCGGAAGCAAATCGTTCAGGAGAATTAGATCGGCAGTGATCAAATTCTGCATATCTGCATATTGGGAGGATATTAACAGAGACTAACTCTAGCAAGTCTGATTAGCGTTGTAGAGATTGAGCGATCGCATCTTCAAGTTTTTTTCGATTCAAGTCGGTAACAATAAATACTTCTTGAACCGTTTTTCCCTGCCGCGCTATAACTTTAAACCCCCCACAAATGGGCACAGAAACTTTCAACTGCAACTTCGGGCGATGCCCTTTTGCGCGGCTAATCACCCCAGGCGTTACTGTTTGAACACCAGTGTGACTAATCAGTCGCTCTAAAACTGGAATCAAACCGGAGATATGGGTAGAGTGATTCCAAACTAATCTACCGCTAGAGTCATGGCTCATTAGTTTACGCTGCCTCCAGAGGAGCCATGGTCAAACCAGCACGCCTCAACTGCTGATGGTAGAGTTCTGCTGCTTCTTGGGGACCCACCCACACAATTGCCTGCCCTTCAAAGTGAACTTCCTCGGTTAGACTCCAAGCGCGATCGTCAGTCATGCCGGGGATGTACTTCATCAGACACTCGGCAACGTGCTGGAAGGTGTTGAAGTCATCATTCAGGACAATCACCTTGTAATCGGGATAGTGCGTGGGGCTAACTTCACTCTTACGTTCAGGAGCCTGCACTGGTGAGGTAGTTGCCTGAGAACTTGCTGAAATCAGCATCGTCATACGAAATTTTTGCCAATCAATATACACTACTTATGAATAAGGTATTTTATTATTGTTAAATTTTCCAGCCTAAGCAATGAGAGCAGGGGAAGCAGGGGAAGAAATCTTTAACCTGCAACCTGCAACCTTTATTCCTCACTCCTCACTTCCCCATTCCCTCACCTCCACTCCTCCCAGGAGTAATTAAAAATCGAAGTTTTGGGAAAAGCAGTGGGATTGCCTTGTTCTTTTAATCGCTGTCGCAGTAGTTGTAATTGCGGCTCCTCCCTGGGCAATTCATCGACTAACTGATACGGTAGTATTCCCTTTTCTAAGGCAAAATCAGCGGTAGTTCCTGCCGCTGCACCAGATGACCACTCAAACGAATGTACCCGATAGGCGGCAGCAGCAATGTGACTGGTGGCAATACTCTTTCCCGCAACCAGCAAATTGTCGATCTCTTGGGGAATCATTGCTCGCAAGGGAATCTGGAAGGGATAGGTTTGAGCTGCTCCCTGGCGTTCCCCTTTCTTTTCAACATTCCCTGGCAGCTCCGGGGGGCTAGACTTCATGCAAGGATGGAAGTCGATGGGATAGTGACCAATTCCGAGTGAATCTGGATAAATCCTGGAGCGAGTACGTCGCTTTACCTGTTGGGGCGATGTCTCTCCTTGAATCACAGAAATTGCCTGGCGTCCTGCTAAGGCTGTCCATAAGTTGCCATAGGTTTTTTCTGACAGGGTTTGGAGATAGTAGTCACTGCGGTATTCCTGGCGAGAAATATCAATTTCGGAGATGGTAAAACCTTCGGGATAACCGTAGGAGGGGCGCCCAATAATCCGCCTTCCTTCTCGGATGTAGGGATATTTAGATAAGCCATGTATTGTTCCCATCGGGGAATCTAAGCCAGAAAGAAAGCGATGATTGGGATGTGGTTTTTTTGCCTCATCCCCTAGTTGGGAGTCTGTGGTTCCCTCTACCAGCCAATAAAAGAATCCCTGGGCTTGTTGTTCCCCTTTGCGTAGCGTTTCTGGGCGCAATCCCCCTAACCAACCACCAGGGGCAAGTTGTCCTGTGGCTTGGAGTTGTTCGCGAGTGAGAACCAAGTTATTGCGAAAGCTTCCGGGACGATAATCATTCCCCCAAGTCCAGTTTTGCATGGAGATATCGCCTGGGATAGGTTCAGTAAAGCTAATGCCGCGAAATTTTTCCGTTTCACTTTCTTTCGGACTCCAGATGCGACGATACGTGAATACGAGGTCAAAATCTGCCAAGCGCTCTAATTCGTAGCTGTAGTAAGGTTCATACTGAGGATAGAACGTTGGCATAATGTGGGTTTTGGGATCTTCGGTTCCCTCCATTGCAAAGGTGTAGGTAAAGCCTTGGGTGCAATAAGGATCACCTTTAGTGCTGGAGGAAGAAGGGTTCAGGTAGGAACGGGGATCAATACCTAAGCGGTAGGGAACATCTGTGATCGCAATCACTTCTCCGGTTTCAGTAGCATCAATTACATACCAGTCGGCGGGTTGCTGTTTCTCAGTTGAGGAAGGAACGAAACGAATAATTGTTTTCTCGAAGCGGGGGGAATCTTCGTAGCGATACCAATCTTTAATGTGGTAAGAGAGGGGATTGGTATGGAGGGGAGGCGCACTAGCTTGGTGTCGAATTGCGGTTACACGCTCGATGATGCGCTCAGATTCTTCTGCTTTCGGCTCCTCCGGTTGGGAAGGGGAAGTGGTTTCCACTTCCTTAACCACTGTGGAAGGAAACCATCTCAGTGTGCCGTTACCCCGCTTGGCAGCATTCTGCAACATATTCAAGAGGATTTGGTGTCCATCGCGGGGCAGAAAACAGGATTCGCTTACCCAGCAATCACCGGGGTTGAGTTCACCATACTCTTCTTTAATGCGATCGCGCAGTTCCAAATAGCCGCGAGGATAGTAGCGACGCGATCGCTGAGTAGGACGTTCGTCAAAGGCAGAGGTTCCTTGTGCCGAAATCTGTCCCCCAATCCAATCGGTAATCTCGGTTAGGCAAACAGTTCGCCCTGCAAGTAAGCCTTCGTAGGCAGTCGCAGCACCCGCGAGTCCACCGCCGGCAACTAAGACTTCGCACTCTACGGTTTTGTCTGGGGTGCGAGGTGATGCAGCAAAAACCGAAGGGGGATTGAGTCCTAGTAAGGTAATAAGAAGGGAGAGAGGGGCAAGCGATCGCTTCATCAACATAAGCTCGATTACTTTAAAGTATCATTCATTACACCGAGCTAGATTTTAACCTCTGCGATCGCCTAACTTGATTAAAATTAATAGATGTAAATTGCTCCGCTTTGATTAATGTTGAGTGCGTTATCTCCAGCGGCTTCTTCAGGAACTTGCCGGATTTCTACTGTCACAACATTATCTTCAGCAACGGCAACGTCATACTTTAAGTTTCCTGATGAATGGGTAGTATTGATTAAAACGTTAGCCGGAAGGGGAAATTGGCTTAAGGTAGCACTCCCATTAGGCAACAACTGGCGCGGCGGTGCTTGATTGGTTGTCAGAGCATATTCTAGAGTTAATCCAGTCTGGTTAATAAATTCAATTTGTACGGGACGAGTGGCATTAGCTCGCACTTCAGGTTGCCAAAATCCAGGCTGATAAGTGTTTGCAGACGAGGTTTCCTCACAAGGCGAGAGGCACGACTCCGAAGGCTTCCCCGAAGTGTCCGAGTTGCTGCCTTGAAGGGATGGAAGTTGTGCTTTGACAGGAAGCAGGGAGGTGAGGGTAGCAGTGAGGAGTGCAGCCATTGTCAGAGTAGTAAATTTCATCTGTCTTCGCTCCGAGGTATCAGTACGAGTCAGTAGACGCATATTGCTACTGAAATGTTCGTTACCGATATTACTGATAACAGAGCATTAATACAGTATCGCCCCTGTTATGCTCTAACGATGGCGTTTCCCACACAGACAGAGCTAGGAAGCTCCAGAGAACTTCCTCACCATGGTGGAGTTACTTTCGCATGTAGTTCTCTTGACAGCAGAGTTGATAGCTCTGGTCTATTATCAAGCGTTGGGGAAGGCTACGCGATCACCCACCAAACAGCAACTTTGCCAGCAGATCCTTACTCGTGCACCAACTCTTTTTTAAGGCTATTCTCGTTGCTGCTTGGTTTAACCACGCTCAGGCTTTTCGTGTAGGGGGCTATACTTTTCGGCAGTGTTGCCTAGAGTGCGATTGCCAACTGCAACAAGCGATTCAAATGCTTTTGCTGAGTCGTTAGTCCTAATTTTTTTACAGCATTTTCGACTCCATGAGGTGTACCTCAGTAAAAATCAGGAATTCACGTATTCAAACTCCCTCACGCTCTCACACCTCACTTTTTCTTATGGAGCTAAGCGGACTCGAACCGCTGACTTCCTCAATGCCATTGAGGTGCTCTACCAGCTGAGCTATAGCCCCTTATATCCATATTCCATCATGGCTCAATTTGTTGCCGCTCGTCAAGTTACTGGGGAATTAAGGCGATGTGAGTTAAGTAATTAATGCAGTTGCCCATGAGGAAATAGACTACCAACATTGCTGCTGCCGATAGGGCAACCAAAGTCCCAGCAAGCATTAAGGAAAATTCTTGATTCTCGAAAGCTTCTTGCATCAAATGCAGCGACCAGGCGACTAATACGATATCAAAGATTAGAATAGCCACCAACATAGTTTACGGAATGTAACATTTGTTTCATTCTAATACATAGATTTACTAAATGTCAGGGAATTGTTATACTTGCTTGCTTTCGTTCGTTAAGAGGCTTGTTTTAACCGCAGCGGTTAAACTTTCTGCCCTCTAAAAGATTCAGGCAACTCGCACTGACACTTGATGCTCTGCGAGATAGGTCTTGATCTGCGGGATGGTTAACTGTCTGTAATGCAGCAGAGAAGCCAAAAGTGCTGCTTCTACTCCTCCTGTAGCAAAAGCTTCGTAGATGTGGTGAGTATTGCCAGCTCCGCCAGAGGCAATCACAGGAATTTCCACCTGTTCGCTGATCATGCGGGTTAGCTCCAAATCGTACCCTGCCTGAGTTCCATCTGCATCCATACTAGTAATGAGCAATTCGCCCGCGCCACGTTGCTCGACTTCTTTTGCCCAAGTGATCGCATCAAGCCCTGTATTTTTTCGTCCCCCGCGCACGTAAACATCCCAGCCAGGATTACTGGGATCTTCTCGCCTTCGGGCATCAATGGCTACAACAATACACTGTTTTCCAAAGCGATCACTTGCCTGATTCACCAACTCTGGCTGACGCACTGCTGCCGAATTGAGACTAACTTTATCTGCCCCAGCTCTTAACAATTTTTTAATTTGTTCTAAGCTTCCAATTCCTCCACCTACAGTCAAAGGAATAAACACCTGCTCGGCAGTACGATATACCACATCCAGAATAATATCGCGTTCCTGGTGGGTGGCGGTGATATCGAGAAATACCAGCTCGTCGGCACCGGCGCGATCATACACCTTTGCCAACTCGACTGGATCTCCTGCATCCCGAAGACCCACAAAATTAACCCCTTTGACTACTCTCCCAGCGTTAACATCCAGGCACGGTAAAATACGTTTAGCTAGCATGGCACAACCTGCAACCCGTCAATATCATATCGAAAAAGCTCGTAGCTGAGTGCCCATCGCCCCCTATCTATTCTCATGGCAATCAAGCGAACGTCCCAACAATCGGGTTCGCAACCCCAAAAACCAGCATCCCAGCGCCAAGCAAAGGGGCGCAAGTCTCAGGAAACGCCCGCAGAAGACGAGCATGTATTGCAGGCAACTGCTGCCAGCGAGGAGGCAGCCAGTAGCGAAGACAAAATTCGACCTCAGCGACTCGCCGATTATATCGGACAAAAGGATTTAAAGGAGGTTTTAGAGATTGCTCTCCAAGCTGCCAAAGCGAGAGGAGAGGCAATGGATCACCTGCTACTGTATGGTCCCCCCGGGTTAGGTAAAACCACCATATCGCTGATTTTGGCATCGGAGATGGAGGTTAACTGCAAAATTACTGCTGCGCCTGCTTTGGAGCGTCCGCGCGATATTACAGGAATCTTGGTGAATCTCAATCCGGGAGACATCTTGTTTATTGATGAAATCCATCGCCTCAACCGGATGACGGAGGAATTGCTTTATCCGGCTATGGAAGATGCTAGGCTTGATATCACCATTGGCAAAGGTCAAAATGCTCGCACTCGCAGTCTTTCTCTGCCACCGTTTACCTTGGTAGGCGCAACCACGCGGGTAGGAGCGCTGACTTCGCCACTACGCGATCGCTTTGGTTTGATTGAGCGACTACGCTTTTACGAGGCAGAGGAACTGAGCGAGATTGTCCTACGCACTGCTGAAATTCTCCCAAGTTCTGTCACTGAGGAAGGAGCCACCGAAATTGCCTGTCGCGCGCGCGGGACGCCTCGCATTGCTAATCGGCTGCTGAGGCGAGTGAGGGACTACGCTCAGGTGAAGGGATTAGACTCGATTACTCAAGCAGTGGCAGCAGAGGCACTGGAATTATTTAATGTCGATCCCGTGGGTTTAGATTGGACAGACCGTTTGGTTTTGAGTGTCATGATTGAGCAGTTCGGTGGGGGACCTGTAGGTTTAGAAGCGGTGGCTGCGGCGACAGGAGAAGACGCAAAAACGATTGAGGAAGTCTACGAGCCGTATCTGCTGCAAATTGGCTATCTCAACCGCACCTCTCGGGGTCGCATAGCGACGGAAGCTGCTTCTAAGCATTTGGGATATGGGTAGCTGCGATTATTAGTCATCGCTCATCAGTGACCCAAAAATCATGGGTCTCAAGCCCCTTCCTTTAGGAAGCCCTGTGATCTAATTAGTTCTAAGTAGGGATGGGCTATCCCCAAAAAAGCTCGCTGAGCGGTTTTGAGATCGGGGAAAGTATCTGGATTTAGTTCCGTGCTTTCTAGACTAGGGGGCGAAATGAGGGGTCGTGGTGTGAACAACTTTGGCACCCTGAGGATTCCCCCTGGGAACCCGTTTCCTCCTTAATTATTTGGCGATCACCCCTAGCACCCTAATCTAGTTGGGATACTGGTTTTTGGATTATCAACAACTAGGCAATGGCTCAGGCTGGATTTGAACCAGCGACACGAGGCTTATGAGTCCTCTGCTCTAACCGCTGAGCTACTGAGCCAAGCACGCTTAAAGTGCTTACCACGCTATATTGTAGCATGACTAGAGGAACTACCAAGCTCCCTTAAACATTCCAGTTACGGCTACGAGCGATTAGTTTTGCGCGTATGGGATTTGGGGCTGACTACCGGGCAAATAAGCCACAGGGTTGACTGCACCTTTTCCCTTCTTATGGATTTCAAAGTGTAGATGAGACCCGGTACTATGTCCTGTGCTGCCCATTTTGGCAATTTGTTCGCCTTGATCCACCTTTTCACCCCGGCGAACCATAACTTTTTGGTTGTGGGCATATATGGTGAGATCCCCATTAGAATGCTTAATTTTTACCCAATTACCGTAGCCACCAGAGTTCCAACCAGCCTTAACCACCTTACCCGATGCTGCCGCCACAATGGGCGTGTTAATCGGAGCAGCGATGTCAATCCCCTCATGCATCCGACCCCAGCGCCTTCCGTAGCCTGATGTAATCTTCCCCTTAGTAGGCCAAATATAGCCCTGGGATTGGGGCGCACTCTCAGGTAGAGGGTCACTTGCATCTGGCAGTGGGGGAAGCGGAGGCACGACTTTTTGCCCCGCTGATCTTTCGAGGGTTTGGTTAGCTACTTCTACCTCCATCGGCGTGGCTACCACTCGTTCTTGCTGAGGTTGCCGCTGCTGAGGTAAGTGGTTTTGTGAATTAGCGTTGGGCGGATTAAGGGTGGGAGTTTTCTGAGGCAGTTGCGAGGTGGGTTGGTCAATACCATTCGAGGAAAAGGAAGACGAGGATTGTGCCGCCAAAGCCTGGTTGGGAGTCTCGAGCGGGTTGGGAAAATCAAGTGGAGTTTTCCAACGACTGTTGCGCTTGCCTGCTGCGACTGCTCCACCTATGGCTTCTCGTGCTGACGGCAGTGCAGCGTCGAACGGCTGCGATGGTACAGCTTCCTCACCAACAAGCACCGGCTGAGTTTCAACACTTCCGTTTTCTCTCAGGCGTTGCACTCTCTTGCGAGCAAAAGGAATGGTCAGGATTTGCCCAACTGAGAGCAGAGAACTAATTTTGTTCGGAGGGGTAGCAGCAATTGCTTCTGGCTTGCGATGGTAGCGCGGCGGGAGTTCCGAAGCTGCGTTCCCTTGCTGATGTTTCACCCAGGGTGGGGCAGGTGTTACCTCTGACGCTAGTTGTCTTGCTGCTAGCAGCATGGACTTCGGTGCTGATGCTTTTGTTGGTGGTAGAGAACTTTCAGAAGCGATGGTAGAGCTAGGAAATTCCGGGGCATCTGCTGCCATCGCTTTCTCTGCGGATAGCAAAATTCCTGCCGCGCCCATTGAGAGCGCCATTCCCATTAGAGCAGCAGAATGGCTCCTGCAAGAGCGTTTTTCCCTTGACCAATGGTCACAGCAGGCTCCACCGCAAAGCAACGAAGTAATTTCTGACTCTAACACGCAACAGGCATCTTCTGCCCGATAGGAAGGAGAGGAGTTTACCTTCATGGATGCGCGTTCCAATAACAACCTCCTAGTAGTTTACGAGGGCTTGATTGTGGAGTGAATAATTAATCAATGGATCAAATCACTGCCATCCCAACTGTATATTTACTCAATTAGGGAACCCTGAAAAGAGTATCTTGAAAGGGTACCTTGGTTGTTTAATTTAAACAAGTCTTTAGATGTGGGAAGTAGTTTAGTGTAGGGTCAGATTTTCTTAGCTAGCCTATTTCTTTTTATAAGAATTGCTTATCTAAACTTCTCTAAAGCGTAGGAGGTCGGTTTTCGGTAGACTTTAATCCAGCTCGCCAAGCTGACGCCTCGCTTCAAAAAGCCCCACGGCGACGCTCACGGAAAGATTTAAGCTGCGAACCTGGGGCTGACTCATGGGGAGATAAAGCTTAGCGTCGCAGACTTCCAGCACTACCGGAGGTAAACCCGCGCTTTCCTTGCCAAAGAGTAGCCAGTCATCTGCTCGGAACTGGCATTGTGCGTAGTTATAGTCGCCAGCAACGGTGAATCCAAGCAATCGACCCCCTTTTTGTTGGTGGATGGCTTGAAATGCTTCCCAACTACTGTGATAGTGCCAGTTAACATAGGGCCAGTAATCTAAACCTGCTCGTTTCAGGTGGCGATCGCTAATTTCAAAACCCAGGGAACCCACCAGGTGCAGCTCGGTTTTCGTTGCGGCACAAGTGCGAGCAACGGCACCAGTATTTGGCGGAATTTGCGGTTCCACTAAGACCACCCTAGGCATAATACTAAGTCTGTTTAAATCCTCATGAATAGGTAGACACGGGGAAGCGGCGACGCGGGGACATGGGGAAGTTTTTGCTATAGTTAATCACTCGATTTGACTCTGAAAAACCAGAATTGATTTTTCTAATAAAATAATAGTCTCCTGGTGCAACGCGAAGTGATACAGGGAAAACTAGGCAAGCGCTCCAGCGTGTCTGTTCCTCTAGGCATTAAAAATGACACAACAGCAATAGATAGCAACCCCATCATGATTGACCTTTACACCTTTACTACCCCCAATGGGCGCAAAGTTTCCATCATCTTAGAAGAACTTAGCTTGCCCTACCAAGTCCATACGATTGACATTACCAAGGGCGAGCAATTCGCGCCGGAATTCGTAGAGATTAATCCCAATAGTAAAATTCCTGCCATTATCGACCGGGAGACGGATATCACCCTATTTGAATCCGGTGCGATCTTAATTTATCTAGCTGAGCAAACTGGCAAATTCTTACCCCGTAAACCCCAAAACCGCTTCCAAGTGCTCGAATGGCTGATGTTCCAGATGGCAGGTGTAGGACCGATGGCTGGTCAGCACACCCACTTTAATCGCTTTGCGTCCGAAAATATTCCCTATGCGATTGAACGCTACAAAAAGGAGACTTTGCGTTTATATAGTGTCTTGGATGGGCAACTAGCAAACCAAGAATTTATCTGCGGTGATTATTCCATCGCTGATATTGCCACCTTTCCCTGGGTGGCAAGCTACGAGTTTCAGGGGCTAACCCTAGATGGTTATCCCCATCTCCAAAGTTGGGTGGAAAGAGTGCAGCAACGTCCTGCAGTCCAGCGGGGAATGGCAGTCCCTAGTTAGTAGGGGATTTTGCTAAGGGTAAAAATGAAGCTCCCGCAGACTTCCCAGCCTGCGGGATTTTCAAGTAAGGGCGATCACTTCGCGCTCCACAATTAAAATAGCCCTATACCGAGTTAATTGTTATGGAAGGATTATTTGCCCTCAAAGACGTGCTGCTCAAAGGTGACATACCAGCGGCATTAGTTATTGTTGACGAACTTGAAGAAATGAGTCGTGACGACAAAATTAGTAATATTGGCAGCTATGCGGTAATCCTGCTAATCAAACAGCAACTAGAAAATTGCACGACCCGCTATTGGGACTTATCAATTCGCAATTCCGCTTGGGAAATTCAGAAGAAGAATAAGCGGCCAAAAGCGGGTGGGTATTACTTAACCCCAGAAGAGTTAAAAGTTGCTCTAGAGGAAGCTTACCAAGGGCAGTTGATCGAGCTGCCTTAGAGGTGGAATCCGGTCGTTACGAAGCATCGGAATTGGAAATGCTTGTCAACCGGAAAAAAATTCTCAATCAGGCAATGGCATTGATTTCGCCGACAATTTCATAACAGGTGAAGGGGCGATCGCGCCAAAGACAAATAATTTTGCGAGCGTGATCGGTGAGAATGCGTTTATCCTGCCTCCTGCTGTTGGAGTTGGGCATCCGCATCTTCGTACTCTGCGTTTGCACCCTTCCGCCGCTGCTGAAGCTGGGTGACAGTATCTTGATGCACTTGTTGGTTAAGGGGATAGAAGTAAGTCAGCACTAAGCTAGCTAAAAGCGGCAATATGGGTAAAACGAGCATTGCTATGCGAACAGCAAACAAAGCCGAATCCGGTTGTAAGGTGACTAGATCATCTCCGGGCACAGTTTCTCGGAAGCCGGACCAGGATAAAAATTGCCCGAGTAGAAACAGCCCAAGCGCGAGACCCATCTTTTGCCCGAACAGCATCAGGCTGTAGAAAAGTCCCTCGCGTCTTTTACCCGTTTGAAGTTCATCCCAATCAGCTACTTCTGGCAGCATGGATGTTGGTACTAAGTAAGCAGTTGCCATTCCTAGCCCCGCTATCGTTGCCAAGCCGTACATGAAGCTAAGGTCTCCTGCGTGCAGGCGGAAGAGTCCCACTTCAGCTAAAATCCACACGAGAGTCCCCACTCCAAAAACCGTCTTTTTCCCGACTTGCTGGGTTAGGGGGTTCCATAAAAACATGCCCATCATGGCAGATGCCTGTAGGATCAGAACCATCAGCGCGACGGCTGAGAAGTCCAAATCCATCGTATTGACCACAAAGTAAGGCAGTATCCCAGGAAGGAGTTCCACTGCTGTCCAGGACAAACCATAAATCCCGATTAGGAAAAGCAAGGGTCGGTTACTGAGCAGGGGCTTCATTTCGCGCCAGAAATCTCGGAATGCGTTCGAGCTTTCTTTGTCTGCCGAGGAATTTTCTGAGGAAGTGGAGGGTTCATAAGTGACCAAACAACACCATACAATCGAAATAACGATGCTGAGAGCGCAAACTAGCCCTAGGTCTAAAAACTGCTGTTGGGCGCTACCCACCCAATCAGCAATGAACCGGGCGAGCAGGAGAATGCCAGCGCCCCCGCCTAATGCACCAATGAAACGATAACTGGTTAAGCGGGTACGTTCGTGGTAGTCCTCACTCAAGTCTGTCAACAGCGCTCCATAGGGGACAAGGTAGCCTGTAGAGGCAGCTTGGAACAGGAGTGCCACTATTAAATAATAGACGAAATTCACTCCATCATCGGAAGTGGGCACCCACCAATGGAGACAACAGGCGATCGCAAATATGGGGGTAGTGCCCAACATCCAGACTCGCCGTCGTCCCCAACGGGTCTGGGTACGATCGCTCAAAAAGCCCACAACTAGAGTGCTGACTGCACAGCACAAGTTGCTTAGCATTAAGATCACTCCTGCCTGGTCGGGCGGCAAACCAGCGACATTGGTCAGAAAAAAGAAACAAAATACTAGTAAGAAATTGCCAGCCATCGCAGGACCTAAGTCCCCAACGCCATAGGCTACTCGTGTAGTCGTGCGAAGTTGATTCTGATCGGAGTGATCGTTCATACTTTTTCCATTCAGTTCCAGAGTTTTGCTAGTGATTTCTGTTTTAGATTAACAAAACTTAATAGTGATGGGAACCAGTCATCGGCAATTTAGTCAGTAATTCTCAAATAAAAATTATTTGGAAAATTCGGAATTACTCTAAGCGTTTCTTATTATGGCGATATGACTGATTTCGCGATCGCGCGGATGCCTTTTTGGGTTAGACCGATCCCTGCCAAATGGCATCACACTCTACAATAGTGAATAAGTTGGGGAGATGACATCTATCTAGAGGAGGGTAGACAAAATAGCAGTTGCGTGCAGGCACGAAACCTGCAAATCCGTAAGTAGAAGTGGAGCAGTAAGAGAAGACTTTTTCTAATCCTTCATGTAAGGCTGGCAAGTAAAAATCAAAGAGGATGTAACACTGGATACTAACTATGCAAAAAACACAACAGCAACGCGCGATTACTTCCTTACAAACCTTCCTTAATACTTCCCTCGATACCCAACTCCAACAATCTACACAAGGAGATCCCCGAGCAGAAGTGTTGGAATTATTTCACTCAGTCGCCGCCACTGTGCCAGCTTACCAGGCATTTCTGAAGCAACAGGGAATTGACCCTGCCTCCATCCAAACCTTTGCCGACTTCCAAGCCCTACCTTTCACCACCAAAGCAAACTATCTGCAACCTCACTACTCCCTAGCAGATTTGTGTCGCCACGGGCAATTAGAGTGCTGTGACATGATTGCTGTTTCCTCTGGTTCCGGTGGAGAACCCACATTTTGGCCCCGCTTTATTAGTGATGAGTTTCAGATTGCCACGCGGTTTGAGCAAATCTTTCGAGATAGCTTCCAGGCAGATAAGCACACCACCCTGGCAGTCGTTTGCTTTCCCTTGGGAACCTGGGTGGGAGGTATGTTCACCGCTAGTTGCTGTCGTCACCTCGCTGCCAAAGGCTATCCCATCACTGTCATTACGCCAGGGAATAACAAAACTGAAATTCTGCGAGTTGTACAGAAACTCGCCCCCGAGTTTGAGCAAGTCGCGTTGTTAGGCTATCCTCCTTTCCTTAAAGATGTGATTGATAGCGGTATGGCACAGGGCGTTCCATGGCAGCGCTACGCTATCAAGCTAGTGATGGCAGGGGAAGTGTTTAGCGAAGAGTGGCGCACTTTAGTGGGAGAACGGGTAGGTTCTGCTCATCCCTACCATGACTCTGCTTCTCTATATGGCACGGCAGATGCCGGGGTGCTAGGGAATGAAACACCGTTAAGTATTTGTATCCGCCGCTTTTTAGCTGATAATCCCGAGGCGGCACGTACCCTGTTTGGGGAGTCGCGTTTGCCTACTCTGGTACAGTATGACCCTTTGAGTCGCTTTTTTGAAACGCAAGACGGGACGTTGCTGTTTTCTGGTGACAACGGAGTTCCGTTAGTGCGCTATCACATCTCTGATACGGGAGGGATTATTTCTTATGATGCCATGCTTCAGTTTTTGAAAGATTGGGGTTTTGATCCCTTGGCAGAGTTGCAGTCTCACCCAACCACAGGGACATATGCTCTCCCCTTTGTCTACATTTTTAGTCGCTCTAACTTTATTGTTTCCTTCTTCGGCGCAAATATTTACCCGGAAAACGTGACAGTGGGATTAGAGAAACCGGAAATTCGAGACTGGGTGACAGGCAAGTTCGTCATGGAAGTGAAAGAGAATGCCGAGCGCGATCGCTTCCTTTCCATTGTGGTAGAATTAAGTCCAGGCATAGAGGCTAGTGAGGAAAAGCAGGAGGCGATCGCTGCTTCCATTCTTCAGGAGTTACTACGCCTCAACAGCGAGTTTGCCAACTATGTACCCGCTGAATATCAGCAACCGCAAGTTGCCCTCGCTGCTACTGGAGACCCAGAGTATTTCCCCCTCGGTGTCAAGCACCGTTATACCCGTGGTTAGGAAAATAAGCAGCAGGGTGGTTTAGCGGGAGTCTGGCTCTTCTCCTAACTCCCTCAACCGCGCAGCTAGACGTTCTGCACGTTGGCGTTCTGCTTTTGGTTGTTGCAGTTCCACCTCTGCTTGTTCCCGTTCCGCCTCTTCGGGTAAAGGAACAAGGTTCCCCTCCTGGTCATAAAACCGCAACCACGTTGCTGTCTCTCTATCAATCATTCCTTCCCAAGTTACCCACCAAAACCCTAACGTCTCGCACCACAACTACCCTTGCTCGTTTGGCTCCAATGGTTGATATCCCAGGGAAAGATCCAAATGCCATCCTTGCAAGGAATTGGGATCAAATGGGTCGTAGACAAAATAATCTGGGGTGCGAAAAGTGCGCTCGTACAGATCTTTTTTCGTGGTAGTGTCTATCGTTGCGGTACTCTCAGACATTAACTCGACAATGACATCAGGGTAACGCCCTGCTTCATCCCAAACCACCCAACCTTGCCGGGGATAGCTGCCGTCTATCTCTAAAACAGTAAAGAAATCGGGTCCACGAAATCCCTGTTTTTCGCCTGTTCGCGGCTGTAGTAAATAAACATATTGCCGCCAGCAAAAAAATCATTTCGCTCGGCAAACGCTTGATTGACTGAGCGAATTAAGGCATTCATGGCAATCCGGTGGCGATTACTTTCCAAGGGTTCTCCGTCATCGAAAATTAAGTCTGTCGGCGGCATGGTAGGTTCCCAGTCCGCCACCGCTTGGGTTTGGGAGGTCGTTTCTTGGACTTCCTCTGTTGAATCGCGTGACTCCCCTAGTTAGTGATTATTTTATTGCTCTTAGATAGCCTAGCCCAGATTCAGTCGGTTTTTGTGACAGTGTGTTTACTAGTTTACTGAGAAGTTGACGTTGCTAGAAATTATTGCGATCAAATTTATTAATTTTTTCAAAGATTCATAGCCTTGCCCCGCGATTGAAGCTCAATAGTGGGAAACCTGCAGTCAGTTATTAAGAAAAAAACACATGGTGAAATATTTATTGCTTGCTGCCTTAGCAAATTTAGCTGTAGCTAGTGAAATTCAGGCTAGTCCCAATCAAATTCAATTTCCCAATCAATGGGAGTGTAGGCAAAAAGGAATGGAAACTTACGCATGGGGAGAAACTGACACCTATCGCGCCGTTATCTGTGGTAACTACTCTCAACCACTGGTTTACCAGGGTAGTATGATGAATCCAGCGAGCTCTATCACATTACCTGTAAAACAAGTTCATCCCTGTGCCTTTGTAGGTAAGAACGGAAACTATGAATATTTCCTTACTTTAATGGAATCAGAGTCGTCAATTTCGGTCTGGAAAAACGGTGAAAGAATTAATGTGGAAGGAATAAACCAGTCTTCTGCGTGTCATTATTGAATAAATCGGCATAGATAAAATCTAGAAAAGTGGATCAGCTTAAGTACAAAATGATTATTCAGTGGTCGCAAGAGGATAACTGTTTTCTGGTGGCACTACCCGATTTTCCAGGGCAACAATGGAGAACTCATGGCGATACTTATGAAGAGACTGTAGCTAATGGAAAAGAGGCTCTTGAATCTCTAATTGTTTCCTATGAAGCAGATGGTGAACCACTGCCAGAGCCAACAGTTTGTGAAGCAGTTTGAATGGGCGGTTGCCCATCTCTCCGAAATTGGTTGCATAGAAACAGTTGATTTCCAATGCTTCCCAGACCTCTTAAAATGAAAAAAAGTTAACCATAACCTTGGGCATGGACTGGCAAGAGATTTCTGGAAGCTGGGTTTTAATTCCCCGACACCCTATCGCAATAGTGCATTTTCTCGGAGGGGCGTTTGTGGCAACTGCACCACAGTTCACTTATCGCTGGCTTTTAGAACAGCTCGGACAAGAAGGTTATGTCGTGATTGCCACGCCCTTTACTAATGGTTTGGATCATAAAGCGATCGCCCGGAATGTCCTCAACCGCTTCGAGAGCGTTTTCCAGCGCTTGCATACAACTAGAGCAATTAGCGATCGCTCTCTTCCCATCTACGGCATTGGACACAGCATGGGCTGCAAACTCCATCTGCTCATTGGCAGCCTCTACTCCGTCGAACGGGCGGGGAATATCCTCATTTCCTATAACAATTATCCGGCGCGTCAAGCAATTCCTTTCATCGAACAATTTAACCTTGCCCCTGCCTTTGATGTCGAATTTACCCCTTCGCCAGAGCAAACCAACGAGCTAGTAGCACAGGATTACGAAGTACGCCGCAATCTCTTGATTAAATTTAGCAAAGACGACATTGACCAAACCCTCAACCTCACCCCAGTGTTGCAAGGACGCTTCCCCAACCTGGTTGCAATGCAGAAACTCCCCGGCAACCACCTCACCCCCCTTTCCCAACAAATTGATTGGCAAGCGGGAGAGAAATTTACACCGCTAGATGCTTTTGCTCAGTGGGTGAAGCAAGAATTCTCTCAGGACATGATGAGGCTGAAACAGGAAATATTACTTTGGCTAAATCCTGTTTTACCCACTCAGGGGTGATAAAGCAAGGGAGCAGGGGAGGAAGAAGACGCGGGGACACGGGGACGCTCGGACGCGGGGAGCTGCGGGAAAGAAGTGAGAGCGTGAAAGCGTGAGTGCGTGAGAGTGTTGGAAATAGAAATAAATTTTTCTATCAAACCAGCCCATCTACCTCCTCACTCTTTCACTCCTCACCCCTCACTTTCCGCTCTCGGCTAGGCGTGCGTCACTCCCGAAGGGACTCTCCGCACCTCCGCAACATTCAGCCTGCCACCGGACTCACCTTGGCGCGGTAGAGCAGTTTATTTCCTTGGCGATAGCCCACATAGCGGACTTTAACGCTCTCTCCTGGCTCGGCAGTTCCTTCCATAAGTTGATGCCACTGGGGATGGTAGGGAACTTCTTCGCCAACAGAGGCGATCACTTCTACCCCCCACTTTTCTAACAACTGCTCCACAGGCTTCACCAATGGTAATAATCTCTGCGCTGGCAACTGGGGATTGTTTTGAGCTGCTGCTGCTGCGGTGGGCCATTGCAGTAACCAGGATTCTAGCACTTGCAGACTGGAAAGCTGAAACTCCTGCTCTAGTTTCTCTCGCTGCTTTTCTAGCTGCTGCTGCAAACGCTGGTACTCTTGCCTCAACGCTGCCAACTCCTCATCATGAGAAGTAATCTCCCCTACCGAGAATGTAGTCAGCAACTGGCTTACTGGCACTTGCAGCGCCTCCGAAAGTTTTTGTAGTTCCCCCACGCGCATTTGCAATACCAGCCCTTGCCGCAAGCGCTTCAACTGCCGCTCGGAAATGCCAGAAATGCGACTGAGCTGCCGAAAACTAGAAACACCCACCCCTTGCATGAACTGCCGCAACAGGTGGGTGTAATCAGGATAGGAAGACTGATTCATAGAGATTAAGGTAAAGTCACCTTAATGCTGAGCCAGAGTGCCCCAAAACTTACTGAACGGTACTCCGTAGCATCCAAGCGGTCTTCTCGTGCGTCCGCATCCGTTTCATCAAAAGATCCGTTGTGGACTCGTCGTTGGCACGCTCAGCCGCTGACAAAACCTCTCGTGCAGTGCGTACCACAGTTTCATTGCCTTCTACAAGTAGGCGAACCATTTCTTGTGCTTCGGGAGCGCCGCGAGTTTCTTGAACTGAGGCTAATTCTCCAAATTCGCTGTAGCTGCCAGGGGCTT